>JANOTW010000615.1:0-1989 GCA_031416575.1 Ferruginibacter sp. | reverse complement strand
GAAATATCTTCAAACTTAAAATCACCTTTGTTTAAAAATAATTTGTTGCTGGCCATATTGGATGTCAGCAGCACATCAGCTAATCCATCATTATTAATATCGCCGATAGCAACGCCACCTCCATTATAAAAATTACGGTAATTGAAAATATTGAAATCCTTTGTATTGGTTACTGTGTTGGTAAAGTCAATATGGCTATTCTTTACTTCAGTAAAAAGTGTTTTTGAATCTTTTGTACGGCAGGATATAAGAGAAAAAAGAAAGAAACTCAAACAGATAAAGAAATCCTTTCTCATATTATAAAAATAAAAAAAGGCCATTACTTAATGAATGGCCTTTTAAAAATACTTATAAAATTATTAGTACCCGGCGTTTTGTTTCAAGTTTGGATTTGAAGAAAGCGCAATATTAGGTATAGGAAAAACAACTTTTGTTGGTGCTGAAGCAGCAGGCCTTTCATTTACAGGATCGTTAAACTTACCAAAGCGGATCAAATCATTTCTTCTCCATGCTTCAAGATAAAGTTCACGGCCACGTTCTGCCAACAATGAAGTTAACGTAACAGAAGCCATAGCCCCAACAGTTCTTTTTGCACGGATTGCATTTACAATCATCAATGCAGTTTCAGCATCGGTACCACCTCTTAATATTGCCTCAGCTTTCATCAGCCTTACATCAGCTAAACGGAAGAAAGGAAATTCATTACCACTGCCCCAACCACCGCCATTCATTTCAGCAGGGTTCAATGGAAACTTATTTGTTCTGATACCTTTTGCCTCTGTAGAAAAGAATAAACTAACATTCGGAGTAAATATCAATGGGTTTCCACTTCTGTCTTTTAAATCAATTATGGGATTACCAATTTTTTTGCCGCTTGGGCCTCTTTGCTGACCGATCAGGAATCCGGCAGGACGTCCTGATAAACTTGTAAAGCCAGGAAGATCATAACTTTTACGGATATCGCCTGTTTCAAAGCTATTATAGAAATCGGCTAATGTAGTAAATCCGTTCCAACCATCGGGGGTCATAGTATAATGATTTCCCATAGCGGATGCCCAAACCACATTGATACCATCACTATTACGACGTACAAAAATATTCTCACTAGATTGGGCACCATTATCCCATTTAAAATTATCCCAGTAATTATCATCTATTGATAAAGCCGGGTTAGCAGCAATCGAATTAGTAAGAGATATTACCTTATTCATATCCGCAGGTGCAAAAGTAAACGGACCTGCCGGACTTGCTTCAACTTGCTTGTATACTGCTTTATTCAAATAAGCTTTTGCCAATAAAAATTGGGCCGCTTCTTTACTGGCTTTATTCCTGTTAGCAACAGTAAAGGCAGGTAAAGTAGGAATAACTGATTCTAATTCGCTTATAATAAAATCTATTGCCTGAGAACGGGTATAAACTTCAGGCAAAGCTGCAATGGCTGCAGTAGCGGGTCTATGCTGTACCTGCCCAAACAAATCGCAAACTATATAAGAGAAATAAGCTCTCAAAAATTTAGCTTCGGCTTGTGTTTGTCCTGAAGCTGTTTCAGCTAACAACGTAGTTTGAAAAAGAGCACCGTTCAACCCATTCCAGGTATCATTGATCTGGTTGTGCGATCCATCCCAGGAATGCAAATGGAGTTTGCGCCAGGTACCAAAATCATCCCAGTCAGTTCCTCTTGTTGGGCCCATCAACTCATCAGTTGTATGTTCCTGCATAGCAAAAAAGTTGCCTTGCCCTATCAGTTGATTCAACTGCTCATATACTTTGGATAAAGATGAGGGAGCCGGAGCTCCACCACTCGAAGTGGGAGAAATAGAAAGCGGATCCTTCAATTTTACATCCAGTTTGGTACATGACACTCCGCCAAATAGAGCAGTACCGAGCAACAGGGGTAGGTATTTATTTATTATTGTTTTTTTCATATTGAGCAATTTTTACTTTTTATTATTTAAAAGCCAATGTTAACACCAAGAGATACTACTCTTG
>JANOTW010000614.1:0-5002 GCA_031416575.1 Ferruginibacter sp. | reverse complement strand
CGCCAGGGGCGAAAAGGTTTAACGCAGGATTTTAATTAATTTTTGAATTCACCTTTTCTTCAGCAATGGCCTTCTCCAACTTTTGTTGTGCTTCCGTTTTTAATTCAGGAATAACAGAGTTTTGAGCAACACTCTGGTAGGTAGCTTTGGCATTGAAATAATCCTTTGCCTGCATAAATATATCCCCTATCAAAATGTATGACCGGGTAACCCATAAATCGTAACTACCTGTTTCTTTTACGGTAGCCAATGCAGCTCTTTCAGCGGCGGTATAATTACCCATAATAAACTGGCAGTTACCTATTTCATACCTGGCTTCCGCACCCCAGGCTGATTTGTTGATTGCCGCACATGATTTGAAAGAAGCAATCGCCGCATTGCAATCATTGTTCAACTGTTGGGATTTACCAAGCACTAAAAATCCTACCGATCTGTCATCCGTGCTGATCCCCTTCCTGGTGAGTAATTCTTTGGCTGCTTCATTTGCCAGGGCGTAATCCTTCAACTGGTAATTACACCGGACCAATCCCCGCAATGCTTCCAACTGGTTATCCTGGTTTACAGCGCCGGCTTGTAATGAAGCGAAATATTTTTTCGCGTTCACGTAATTTTTCAATTCAAAATAATGAATTCTTGCCGCGGATAAAGTAGCGCTTTCAAAAAATTTATTATACCCCTTGCTGTTTACAAAATCATATCCTGATAAAGCATTCGTCCAGTCCTTATTCTTAAAATAACATTCGCTTTTAAAATAATTAGCCTCTAAAGCATAAGCTCCGTTGGGAAATTGGGAAAGATAATTATTGAAGCCTGCAATGGCCGCGTTACAATCGTTGGCATTGTATTTTATTTCAGCGGATGTGTATGTGAGCGAATCAGCCTCGGTTACGGAAATGTTTTTTCCATTTTTTCTCATGAAGTCAACATACTCATTTGGCTTGCCATCTTCTACATAAATACTTTTAATTGTCTCCAATGCATCATCCGCTTCTGTCGATTGAGGGTATTGCTGAATCAATTGTTGATAATTGGCCAGCGCCTGGCTGTTATTATTCAGGTTGTAATAACTCAACCCCAGGTTTAAATAGGCGGCTGGTTTTAATCCCCCGCCATTTTGCGCATTCAATACATTATTCAGAAAGGGTATGGCATCGCGGAATTTTTCATCAGCCATATAGGTGGATGCTATCTCCATATTGGCAGTTGGTATTAAACTGCTTTTAGGATAAATGCGCCCTAAACTATTAAGGATGGTAATTTTTCCTGCTGAACTTTTAATTCCTGCTATCATGGCTTTTTGTAACAGTGCATAATCGCTTTGCAATAATGCATTGTTGATAACGGTTTCATACATTGAGTTGGCCTTGCCAAAATCCCTTAACATAAAATAGCAATCTGCGCTACGCACATAAGCATCCTGTTCCAAAGGGCTTGCAGTTGTATTTGATTTGGCAATGGATTCAAAATAAGTTAATGCCTGTTTATAATTTTCTTTTTTCATCCAGCCGTACCCAATATCATATTTCGCGGTGGCTGGGTTTGCTTCTCCCTGTGCCATGGCCCCACTTTCAAGATAGATATTCATAAAGTGAATTACTTCATCATACTTCAACGAACGGTAGGCGATTTCCCCTTTCCAAAAATTAGCATAAGGTGTAATAATGGAAGCAGGCAAATTTAAAATTTTTGTAAACAATTCATCCGCCTTCGCTATTTGCTGATCATTCACATACTCCACCGCCCTGCCATACAAAATACGGGGATACGCTTTTTGCATGTTGGGGGTAGGCCGGGGAAATGACTCATACAATTTTAATGCATCGTTGAAATTATTGGTATTGGCAAGCAGGTTTACCAATACCTCTTTCGCCTCTGTATTATATGCGGAGGATGGATAATCGTTTATAAAATTCCGCATTTCATTCAGGGCCACATCCTGGTAACCTAATTCGTAGGAAAGTTTGGCATAATTGAATAGTGAAATTTCCTGTTGCTTTTTATTACTGCTATTGTAAGCGCAAAATTGAAACGCATTCCTTGCATTGGCTTTTTGATTAGTACGTAAATAACAATCACCCAGCAAATACATGCTGTTTTGACCCAGTGAATCACTTTCATTGCTTAATTGCTTAAAACCTTCAATGGCCTTGTTAAACTGTTTGGCTTCATAATAGCAATAACTTAATTCATACAGGTTTTCTTTACTTACCTTATTGCTGTTGTTTACATAATATTCCAACAGCGGCAGCGCTTTAGCGAAGTTCTTTTTTTCAAAATAAATTTGACCCATCAGTTGCTTCATCTCTTTCTCATAATACAATGAACCTTTGCTTAACGCAGCCTCTCCATTTAGAAGCGCTTCATCCTTCTTATTCTGAAAATAAAATATCTCTGAAATATAATAAGGTACAATGCCTTTGTATTCATCCCTGCTTTCCACCAATTTAAATGATTTCAGGGCTTCATTATAATTACGGTCCGAATAACTGATGAAGCCATAATAGTAATTTGCGGGCAGGTAGTATTTGTTATCCGGCAATTGGTGTATTTCATTGAATAAGGGCTTGGCTTCATTAAATCGTTTCAGGTTGAAGTAGCAATACGCCATTTCAAATTTGGCATCCGCTATTTCTTCATTGCTTAAGTTATCCAACCCCGCCCTTTCATAATTTTCAATGGCTTTTCCAAAATCATCTTTGGTAAAATAATATTTGCCCAGGTGATAGCTCATTAATTCTTTTCTTGGCTCGTTGTTTACCCAATCAATGTAATGATTAGCTTCTTCTTCGGCTATGGGTAACTGTAACTTTAGCCGTGTTACCGTGTAATAATAATTTACATCATCATTCAAATAGGCGTTATTACTTTTTTGATTGTCGGGGTATTGAAGTTTTACTTCCTGCAACAACGGGTAGGCAAGCGCATACTGTTGCTTTACAAATAATTCCTTAGCATCTTTAAACTTTTTTTCGGGATCGGTAAATACGTATGTTGGTTGAGAGAAAGCCGCAATTGAAAATACAATAGCGAAGAGTAGCAATGGAAATTGTTTTTTCATTGTATGATTGTAGGGGTTATAATGACCATTTTATTGAAGCTGCGAAATTAGCGATATTGCCACTTGTGCAAACACCGTTCCAAACCGTTTGTTAATAAGTGGATAACTATTGCAAACAAAACGAATGTACATTTGCAATGCTGTTAAAAAAATGATAAAAAGATATTATTTAACAGCATTATTAAACCTAACAAAAAAGCAATAATTAAAAAATGAAAAAACTTTTGTCAACAAAGTATTCTGCCGGGGCGGTTAGTGCGGCGATGTTAGTATTAAGGTTAGGTACTGGCCTTTTAATGATGAACCATGGTTATGATAAGCTCTTACACTTTGGTTCAATGGAAAACAAATTCATGAATTTCCTGGGAATCGGAACTACGCTTTCTCTTGCGCTGGTAATTTTCGCGGAATTTTTTTGTTCCCTTTTTTTAGTACTTGGTTTGTTTACAAGATTGGCCACCATTCCATTGATCATTGCCATGAGTGTGGCATTGTTTAAAGCAAATAATGGAGACGTATTCGGCAAAGGGGAATTGCCTGCCTTATACCTGGCGGCGTATATGGTTATATTATTAATTGGCCCCGGAAGGGTTAGTGTAGATAGTATGGTAGGGAAATAATTCTTTAATTGATAATGTGATAATTGATAATTGATAATTGATAATTTTTCAGTTCGTTTAGTTTCAGCATTTTGAAAAGAAATCAAATAAAAGGCATTATCAATTATCCATTGTATAAATAAGGAATGGGTAGTTATACTGCACAACGGATAAAAACCTGAATAAGATTTTTTGTCCAGGCAGGGAAGCAATGGTCATTCCCGAAAAATCGGGATTTCGAAATAAAGGGTTTTTGTCCAGGCTATATTTCCTTGCTCAACATCGTTGCATCGCTTGCCGACAGTATTTGTCGGCATCCCGATGTTACACTTGAATCGGGACTTGTACTTAATACCATTGGGCATCATTAATTGCGTTTTAAATTAGATTACCTTCCTTAGGAACAGGCCGCGGCCTGTTCCTGCAACGTCCCTATCACAAACCATTTGAGATCTTTCACATTATATTATCAATTACCAATTCATTCAGTGAGGCGTTACTAAAACCAGCAGAGTGTTTGAATTGCAAACATTATCAATTAACACATTATCATTTATCAATTAAAAATGTACACTACCGAAACTCAAATAAGAATCCACTACGCACTCACCGATCAGATGGGTATGGTGTATCATGGGCATTACGCACAGTTTTATGAAATTGGCAGAGGTGAGGCAATAAGGCAGATGGGTTATACATACAAAGATATAGAGGCTATGGGGATCATCATGCCGGTGGTGGACATACACAGCCGTTTTTTGCGCCCCGCAAAATATGATGACCTGATTACGGTAAAAACTACCTTGAAAGAATTACCCATTCACCACAAAATTGTTTTTCACTCGGAAATATACAACCAGGAAGGGGCGCTATTAAATACAGGTGATGTAACGCTTTATTTTATGGAAGCAAATGGCATGAAACGTTGTGAAATGCCGGCGGAGCTTAGGGCTAAGCTGGAAAAATATTTTTAATTGATAAGAAGTTGAAGAAACATCACATCTATGAATTTTTTACAAATTTATAATCCAAAAAAACCGTTACACTTTTTAAGGTATAACGGTTTAGTTCTTTATTAGGTTTGATTGAAAATATTTATAAAGAGGAAGGCGTAGTTTAAAGTCGCCTTCCGAAAATTTATTCAATGATAACTTGTGTTGATTTCTTATGGTTGTCTATAACTAATTCTAAAACATATTGTCCGTTTTTTATACCAGACGTGTTTAAGCTATATTGTTTTTGTCCTCCTTTTAGTATCCACTGTTTAATCAGAATAGTACTATTAAATGCGTATAGTTTCACGGTTACATTTTTATCTGCCTTTACCGATTTGTCAAAATTTATA
>JANOTW010000613.1:0-2715 GCA_031416575.1 Ferruginibacter sp. | reverse complement strand
GGCGTTACCTTGCCGCTTTTGCTTATGCCACCGTTGCGCTCACTGTTATTGCGGCGCTGTCATTGTTCTTATCCATATTCGCTGAAAATTCCATCGGCCCCATTATCGCTACGGTATGTATTGTCATCGTATGTACCATCATATCCAACATTAATGTACCCGTCATTGATAAAAATGTAAGGCCGTTTCTCTTTACTTCTTATCTCGTAGGCTGGAAGGGATTTTTTTATATCGCTACCACCAATGAAGGCGTACCCATTAAAGGCAGTCTTGAAAACTGGCCTGCCATCAGGAACAGTTTATTGATCCTGTTGCTGCATATTGGCGTATTGGTAGCAGCGTCAGTGGTGGTTTTTAAAAAGAAAGATATTTTATCTTAAAAGTTTATTATTATGAAGCTATTAATTTGCATGCTGTTCGCAGTTGGTATTTTTAGTGGAGGTTATGGCCAGGCCCGGGAGGATGTGAACACCTTGATAAAAAAAGTAAGCGCTAAAATAGACAAGGTAAATGATTATGAGGCCAGCGGGAAAATGAAAACCAATGTCACGTTTTTAAAAGTACCCGAATCAATTGTAAAGATCTATTTTAAAAAACCCAATAAGCTAAAAATAAAAAATGAAAAAGGTATTTCCTTCGTGCCCAAAGGCGCGGTAAGTATTAACCTTAGCAATATCATTAATGGAAGTAAATACACCGCTCTTGATGCAGGTACGGATAAGATAGGCAATAAAGTGGTAAGGGTGATAAAATTATTACCCGAAGATGATAATGCCGATGTGGTATTATCAACCGTGTACATTGACGAAGCCAACCTGGTGATAAAAAAGGCGAAAACAACTACCAGGGAAAATGGCAGTTATCAATTAGAAATGACCTATAGTAAATACATCGCTTACGGGCTTCCGGATAAGATTATCTTTACCTTTAACACCAAAGATTATAAGCTGCCCAAGGGTGTTACTTTTGATTTTGACGATGGCGCCGCAATTAAAAAAACAACCCCTGATAATTTGAAGAAAAATCAGGGGATGGCGGAAATTACTTTTGATTCTTATAGTATTAACAAGGGGGTTTCGGATGGGGTTTTTTAATACGGGAATATATAACGGATATATTTAACAGTACTTCCAGTCTCCCTGAAAAAATATTTTTTTCAACCGTTTATTTTGTTGTCCGGGCAGAAGTATTTCAATTAGGCATTGTTGCGTCGCCCTCTTGTACTGAATACCTTTGGGGATCTTTAATTGTGTTATAAATTAATTCGGGAGCATATTTTATTTGGTTATCGTGCAAAATAAATATCACTAATTTATCTCTTGCGCAGTATAAATGACATTGATGAATAGAGGTTTGGGTTACTTGATTTATAATTCCTTCTACAGCAATTCCTGTCTGCAAACAGTCAACAGAAAAAATAATATAATCAACCTGCCCCCCTACTCCGGCACCTCGGAAATCTTTTCATCAACCGCATTGGCAACAATGGCCTTGCTTATTTTCTTCAGCGGGTTTTGTCTTTGCCTTTCATATTCTTTTCGCCCGTGGATAATGTCAATACATTTAAAAATTGCTTCCCTGAAAGAACTTTCATCCGCCTTGTTTTTGCCGGCGATATCAAAAGCAACCCCATGATCGGGTGACGTGCGGACACCTGCAAGGCCCGCGGTATAATTTACCCCTTCGCCCAATGCCAGTGATTTGAATGGTATTAGTCCCTGATCGTGGTACATGGCTAATACCGCATCAAATTTTGTATGGCTCCCCCTTGCAAAAAAAGCATCCGCACTGTAAGGGCCAAAACAAAAAATGTCCCTTTGCTTCGCATCCTTGATAGCAGGCTTTATTATTTCTTCTTCCTCCTTACCTACCAGGCCTTCATCACCCGCATGGGGGTTTAAACCCAACACCGCTATTTTAGGCTTATCCATATTAAAATCATTTTTTAACGAGTGGTTGATTATCTGCAATTTGCTACCGATGCTTTCCCTGGTAATAAAGGGTGCGATATCTTTTACCGCCACATGTTCGGTAACCAAAGCCACTTTCATATTTTCAGCTATCATGAACATCGCCACATCAGCAACTCCAAATAAATTTTTCAGGTACGGCGTATGGCCGGTAAAATTAAATTCTTCAGACTGCGTGTTTTTCTTATGGATGGGCCCTGTAACCAACCCATCTATTTTACCATCCTTTAATGCCTGTGCGGCGGTAACCAAACTTAATACGGCATATTTTCCACCGGTATCATTTAGCAGCCCTGGTGTAACGGCCACGTCATCTTCCCAGCAATTATACAGGTTCACCTGTTTGTGGTTAATGCGGCTTGAATCTTTAATACTTGAAAAATTAAAGTTCACATCCGGTAGCGCTTTACGGTAAAAATTCAATACTTTATTACTGGCAAATAATACAGGGGTGCATATTTCCAGTAACCGGGCATCGCCAATAGTTTTGATGATTATTTCAAGCCCAATGCCATTTATATCGCCACAGGATATACCAATAACAGGTTTGTTTTCAATTGATAAGCTCATATAGTTTGTATTGAAAAGTAAAAATACAACTTCTTGCTGTAAACAGTTTTAATTACAGTATTGGACTTCACGAATTGCAATAAAACTCCTCTCAAAGTATAGATTTTTTATTTTCCCATCATACCTCCATCAATCAGCAGCTTGCTCAAATGTTCTGCTTACTTTTGTTCTAATG
>JANOTW010000612.1:0-8328 GCA_031416575.1 Ferruginibacter sp. | reverse complement strand
AAACTCCGGGATTGGAATTGAGCCTGCCAAACTAAACATATTCAGATTAATCCCATTGCCAATTCTTAACTTCTTTATCCCACTAATATTTAACACAAAATGGGCAGAAACAGTTATCTCAAATCATGCACTTGCAGCTCGTGACGAGATGGAAATGCTATTTAATGATTTTATTTTATTAGCAGAGAACAAAGGATATAATTTAAATGAATTAAAAAAATTAAGCGTATTTTAAATGTATAATAGTGACGAACAAAACAAGGAACCACTAATAGGGTTTGGCAAAAGGCAGGTTGGCTTTAAACGTTCTACAGGTTTTTTGCTATTCCAATAATCTTTGTCGCTTTGCTGCCACAGGTGAGAAATCTGTATAAGAAATGAAAATGTTCACGGTATAATGATTAAGAAACCTCCTGGCCGAAGTTTCTTAATCTCAAATCCTAACTCCTTTAATCTTACTATCACTTACCTGTTTTTTCAGCAATAAACTTTTATCAACTTTAAATGGAGCAGACTATGACTTTGAATTGCAGGTCGTGTTTTACGCCGATTGGCAGAATAAAATAAATGCGATGATGCAATAAGAATGGCCAATGCACCAATTCAGGCACATTTGCAAGGCACACAAAGCCGACACACAAAAGCCAACCTTGCAAAAGAGCCTGCCTTGTTCCTACGCTTCTGGGACACACCCTGACGAAGAGCGAACGTACAACATGCATTTGCAAAAGTTTGGCTTGACGTAGAAACAATGAGCATTGGATCGCTCACTATCATTTGTTCCAGCTGACGAATTTCAATTTGACTGTTGTTCGTTTTTTGTACTTTTGTTTTTCAATTTAACAATTGCTCCGGGCTGACGACTTTCAAATTCCAAACCTTCGCAAATAGCTTAGAGTGTTGTAGTTAAATAATCAGAAACAGATTTTACAATGTCAAACGAAACCAAGGGACAATTAACCCAAAAAGAGCAAGAGGATCTGCTCACTAAATTCTATAATGACATTTTAGCTGGAGAGGATAAACCATCGACAGATTATCAAAAAAAATTCTTACTTCAATTATTGAATACAAAGATTTCTCAGATTGAGCCCAAAACAAACAGGATAAAAAGCATACATTATATTCTGCGGATAACGGTTATGCTATTTTCTGGACTTACGACAATACTTTTAGGCCTAAAATTTGACAATAATGGCCTGTTGACAAAAAGCTTGAATAATATAGCTCTCGTAATCAGCGCTGCAATCAGTTTTTTAAGCGGTTTAGCTGTTTTTTGGGATACAGAAAATTATTGGATTCGAAATAAAATCATGCTTAATAAATTGAAGGAGATTCGCTACGAATATGTATTTCACTTAGCAGGAAACCCGGAAATTACAACCAAAAACTTGCTTCCATTTTTAACGAAATTCATTGATAGCCTTGGAGATGAATACTGGGAAAAATTTCTAAAGAATGTAAAGACAGAAAAAGAAAAGTAAGATAAGCGCAAGAATAGGATTACATTCAAACCAGCAGGCAACATTAAGAACAATAGCCGAAAGCCCCCAGAAAAAGCCCCCCATTAAAAAGATGTTAATGGGGGGCTTTTGGTTATTGTTTGTTGACCGACGCCTTGCAGGGTGCCACTGCTCCTTTACTGTAGGCAATTAGTAGCTAATGGTATTGCTGTAACCTGTGCAGAAAGGGCATCGCAATAAAAAGCAGCCACTGCTTTATTGCTTTGTTTTATGCCTGGTACATAGCTTCCCTTACCCACCAATGATTGCTGGTGGAACGGTTGTTTTCCGGTAAGTTTTTCTACATCCATTTTTATTATACTTTTTATTTTATGGTGATGCCTTGTTTTGCAAGACTGCCTGTTTATTTATTTCAACTTCACCGGATAATTTTACGGCAAAATCCTTTGGGTAAACAATGGCAATCAGTATCAGTTTTCCCTTATCAGCTTAATGCACGTTTACTAAAATGGGTTAAATGGTAGAAAGGCTTGTACAAGAAGGCTGCCGTAAAGTGGCTGAAACAAAAGTATGAAGACAAACCCCGCATATTTCCACACTGGCAGTTGGTACATCCATAATGTAGCGATACATTTGTGATTTAAACAGGAAGAGCTCCCGAATAGCGGGACAGGCTGTATGAAGGGAGACTTTCACGTACGGTTGTGTGAGAACATAAAAGTGAAATTCTTTTGTGTGACTCAACTGCCTGCCATGCTCTATAGAGACCCTTCAAGTTGACACAGAATTTGTATATTTGATTACAAAATTATAAGGAATGACTAAACAGCTAATTATAGAAAAAACAGTAAAAGCTATTAACCTGCTTCCTGAAGATAAGGCAGAGGAAATTTCTGACTTTGCAGAATTTATTATTAAACGCTACGAAAAACATCAGCTAACGGAAGGTATCCAACAACTAATAACAAATAGTCAGACTTTTGACTTTCTAAAAGAAGAAGAAGATTTGTATTCTGAAGCAGATTTAAAAGAAGTATACAATGGCAAAAGGTGACATTGTACTAATAACTTTTCCATTTACAGATTTAAGTGGCAGCAAACTAAGACCGGCTTTAATTCTTGCGGATTCAAAACTTGATCTCACTGTTTGCTTTATTACAACACAAAGCGACTGGTCAGAACCGTCAGATTTGTCGATTTCCCCTACTCCAGCAAACGGACTAAGAGGAGAATCAATCATAAGAACAAGTAAAATTGCAACTTTGGACAAATCCTTGGTAAAAGGACTTTTAGGTAGACTTAATCAATCTGAACTTTCGGAGCTAAATATCAAACTAAAAATATTACTTCAATTACCCTGACAAAAGCACGGCAGTCAACATTAAGCCAGGTAGAAGAAATGCCCCAAAAAAATTCCCCCGTTAGAAAAGAGCTACGGGGGCATTTTTGCTACCTGCCTGCCCAAAAAACCGCTCATTATAAACGCAATTAAAGTTCCCCAATGGTATTCAGTACAAGAGTGCGACGCAACGATGCTTAATTGAAATACTTCTGCCCGGACAAAAAATATAAATATGGTTGTATGGAAGCGCCACAAAACAATACGTAATTGAATCCTAAAAGTTTGAAAAAAAAATCCTTAACCCCAAAACCAGCCTGTATGAAAGCGGATCATTCCTATTGTTATAATTGCCCCGGCCCACCTTATCAGTTACCAGATACTTTCCTGTTTTTTCAATGTGTAAATGTTTTTTTTGTATGGATAATCAATGATTGATACATTTGCATCCTTCAATGTATTTTAGATGGAATTAAAACAGCTTGAAAAGATTTCCAAGGCGCTGGGCGATATCAACCGGCTACGGATACTGGTGGATATGTCTGCCGGGGGAGGCGCTATACAATGCGCCCGGATAATGAATGGAACTGAACTTGCCCAGCCTTCGGTGAGTCACCATATAAAAACGTTGATAGAAGCTGGTTTGGTATCGCCTGAAAAGGAAGGCCGCAATTATACATATTTACTTAATAAACGATTGTTAAAGGAATTCGTTAAAGAGATCGCTTTGCTTGCGGGAAAATAATCACTGAACCTGGAAAAGTATAATACCTGAATTTATTATGGACCGACAAATAAAAAACATACTGCGGCAGTTGAAATTAATAGCTGTTACCGGATTGGTAATATTTCCTTTTTTGCTTTTGGCGCAGGTGGGCGGCAAGGATAGTTTGCTGGTGGAAGTAACCCTGAAAAACGCGATTGATTATGCAATGGCCCATCAGCCGCTTATACAGCAATCATTGACAGATGAGCAAATAGTGGAGTCTTCCATTAAAAGTAAATTGTCGGAAATGTATCCCCAGGTTAATTTCAATTATAGCCTGCAGCGCAACTTTATAATACAAACCGCGGTTATTGGCGGAAACAATGTAAAGCTCGGTGTTAATAATACCTCCGCAGGGCATTTCACCTTTTCACAGGCTATTTTTAATAAGGATGTGTTGCTGGCAAACAGGACAAGAACGGATGTGCGCCAACAGGTTAGGCAGGCAACCAGCGCCAATAAAATTGATCTTGCCGCGGATGTTTCCAAAGCATTTTATGATGTATTATCCACCATGCAGCAAATAAAAATATCCGGCGAAAACATTGTGCGGATTGAGCGGAGTTTAAAAGATGCCTTTAATCAATACCAGTCGGGTGTGGCCGATAAGATTGATTATAAGCGTGCCACCATCACACTCAATAATTCGAATGCCGCTAAACGAAGCAATGAAGAATTGCTGAAAGCAAAACTCGAATACCTTAAATCGCTGATGGGATACCCGGTATCCGGAACGTTGAATATTGTATATGACAGCATCCAATTGGAAAAGGATATGCTGCTGGATACATTACAGGCGCCGGATTACAGGGCAAGGATAGAATACAGGATTTTGGAAACGCAACAAAGGCTCCTCCAATACAATGTAAAATATCATAAGTGGGGCTACCTGCCCAGCGTGTCGGCCAGCGGGGCATATAATCTTAATTATCAAAATAATAATTTCGGTAAAATTTACAGTAATAATTTCCCCAACTCTTTCGCCGCCATCTCTTTGGGCTTGCCCCTTTTTCAGGGGGGAAAACGAAAGGCGGACACCCGCATAGCTGAACTCGGCCTGCAAAGAAATGTACTGGATATCATCAACCTGAAAAACAGTATAAATTCCGGCTATGCCCAGGTGTTAGCCCTGTACAAAAGCAACCTGCAAAACTGGCTGGCCTTGAAAGAAAATTTATCGCTTGCCAAAGAAGTGTATGATGTAATTCAATTGCAATACCGCTCCGGTATTAAAACATACCTGGAGGTGATCACTTCTGAAACGGACCTGCGAACATCACAAATAAATTATTACACCGCCATGTACCAGTTAATGGCAAGTAAAATAGATGTACAAAAAACGCTGGGGCAAATCAATTATTAAATTACTAATGCTCATCAATAAATATAAAATCACGCATCGCATGTTCCTGCAACCTCTCAATAAATATATATTCTTCGCCGCTGTTTTTCTGATGGCAGGCTGTACCGGCAAAAAGCCGCCTGTTCAGCAGGCCCCGCCACCCGCAAAGGTTACACTGTATGAAGTGGGCTTGTCGGATGCGGTATATTATGACGAGTACCCGGCAACGGTTACCCCATTAAACCAGATAGAGTTGAGGCCACAGGTGAGCGGCTTTATAACCGGTGTTCATTTTAAAGATGGAGACAGGATAAAAAGGGGGCAGTTGTTGTATTCCATAGATCAACAATTATATACTGCCAATTACCAGCAGGCAGTAGCCAATTTAAAGGTTCAGGAAGCCAACATCAACAAGGCGCAAAAAGATGCCGACCGCTATCATGAACTGGATAAAAATGATGCGGTAGCCAAACAATTGGTGGATAATGCGGATGCCGCATTAGAAGTAGCTAAAAAACTGGCTGATGCATCAAGGGCGAATATACAGGCGGTGCAAACCAGTGTAAATTATACAAAAGTGTACGCACCTTTTGATGGCGTGATCGGGATATCGGCCGTTAAAAGCGGGGCGGCTGTTACGGCAGGACAAACTATTCTCAACACTGTATCTTCTGATAAGGACCTGGGCGTGGATTTTAACGTGGACCAAAAAGAAATATATCGTTTTACCAGCCTTTTGAATGAAAAGCATAAACCGGGTGACTCAACTTTTACGCTTGCTTTCGGTACCGACGTGTATCCATTTCCCGGAAAAATTTCTTTGCTTGACCGGGCTGTTAATCCACAAACCGGAACTATTAAAGCAAGGCTAATTTTTCCCAACAATAAAAATTTGCTGATAGCGGGAATGAATGGTACAGTGCGTATCAAGAACATAGCTTCCGCGAAGGCTGTCCTCATTCCTTACAAAGCCGTTACCGAGCAATTGGGCGAATATTTCGTGTATGTACCCAATGATAGTAATAAAGTATCACAAAGAAAAGTATTGCTGGGAAAACAGGTAGGAACAAACATTATAGTAAAGGAGGGGCTGCAAAGCGGGGAGAAGATAGTAGTGGAGGGAGTGCAGAATTTAAGGGAAGGGGCGGTGATAAATTCAACGTCGGCAAATCATTAATGTCTGATTTCTGATTTTTTAATGTCTGATTTCTTTCAATTTGTAGGTCGTTACAATTATTTGTAGCGCTATACTGCGCAAGGGTTAAAAAAGTGAGTTACAGTTTTGTTGTCCCAACCAAGAAGCAGCTATGGGCATCATTGTTGCATCGCCCTCTTGTACTGAATACCATTGGGGAGCTTTAATTGCGTTTTAAATTAACGATAATTACCCCTTTTGGAACATCCCGATTTTCGGGAAAGCCTGTCCCGATTCATCGGGAGGGATAGGGGCAGCTTGTTTTATTTGTTTGGGGAACAAAATAAAATATCACTAATTTATCCCTTGCGCAGTATAATTGAAGTTATTCATGCCCGGAATTTATCAAAGAGTTGACGAATTATGTTCATTAAGGATATAAAGTTGATTTGGAAGATACACTGTATGGAAAAGGTAAAAAGCGCCGCTCCCTCTCTTTTGGAGAGGGAGAAGGAGGGTGAGGTTGCATTTTGAGGCGTGATGAATAGTTTAACAAAACATGCAAATGTGTTACGATAAATCGCAATTAATTAATATAACGAAATGAAGGCACCACGATGATGCCATAAAACGCCCCTGTTAGTACAACAAAAAAGCGTTGGCTGAAACCAAAACGATCATGAAAATAATTACTGCCTGTAAAATATTAATGGCTTAAAGAAACAAAACAATGATAGCAGATACTTTTATTAAAAGGCCGGTAACCGCGATAGTTATTTCCATAGTGATCGTGCTGGTGGGGTTGATCGCCATGGTTACTTTACCAGTTGCCCAATACCCCGATATTACACCGCCAACGGTCTCCATCAATGGTATTTTTATTGGGGCGGATGCACAGACGGTAGAGCAAACAACTACTACCGCTATTGAAACACAGGTGAATGGCACGCCCGGCATGACCTATATGTCGAGCAACAGTACCTCAAGCGGCCAAAGCGGTATCAATGTAAGTTTTGAGATTGGTACGGATGTTAACATCGCTGCGCTTGATGTGCAGAACCGGGTGAGTGTAGCCCAGTCTTCGCTGCCGGATGCAGTAAGGCGTTTGGGCATAACTGTACGTAAGCGTAACCCAAGTATCATGGTGGCGCTGGCGCTTTACTCACCCAATGGCACACACGATGCGAATTTTCTGGGTAATTACGCCAATATCTATTTAAAGGATGCCTTGCAACGGGTAAAGGGTGTGGGTGATATTGTATCCCGTGCCGATGAGTTTAGCATGCGTGTATGGCTTAATCCCGAAAAATTAGCTAATCTCGGCATGACAACCATGGATATTACCGCGGCTTTAACGGAGCAGAACCTGCAGGTAGCGGCAGGAACGGTAGGAGGTAACCCACAGCCATCGGTACAAACTTTTGAATACAGCGTGCTTACCAACAGCCGGATCAATACCAGGGAACAGTTTGAAAATATTATTGTAAGGACCGTGCCTGCGTCAGGTACCATTGTTTACCTGAAAGACGTAGCGAGGGTAGAACTCGGCAAGTTTGATTATGGCAGCAATGCTTTTGTAAGTGGTAAACCGGCCGCATTTGTATTGATCTACCAGGCGCCGGGCGCCAACGCTTTGGATACTTATGATGGTATCGTTAAAGCATTGACGGAACTTAAGAAAACATTTCCCAAAGACATTGACTACCTGGTACCATTAGAAACAGTGTCGGTAGTAAAAGTGTCAATTAATGAGGTAATGCATACCCTGGGAATAGCCTTGCTGCTGGTGGTGCTGGTGGTATATCTTTTTTTACAAAACTGGCGGGCTACGTTGATCCCGGTGCTGGCGATTCCCGTTTCGCTCATTGGTACTTTTATCTTTTTTATACCCTTTGGTTTTACCATTAATACACTTACACTGTTCGCCTTTGTACTGGCCATCGGTATTGTGGTGGACGATGCCATCGTGGTGGTAGAAGCCGTTCAGCATTATATTGATCATGGGAAACTTTCCGCGAAGGAAGCCACAAAAATGGCCATGAAGGATATATCAGGGCCTGTAGTAGCCATCGCATTGATTTTGGCGGCGGTGTTTGTGCCGGTTGGTTTCGTGCCGGGTATTGTGGGCAGGCTTTACCAGCAGTTTGCCATTACCATTGCCATATCCGTGCTCATTTCAGCATTCGTAGCCTTATCGCTTACGCCCGCTTTATGTTCCATTATGCTAAAGCCCTCAAAAGGTGAAGCCGATAAAAAGAACCTGCTTGAAAAATTCTTTGCATG
>JANOTW010000611.1:0-1616 GCA_031416575.1 Ferruginibacter sp. | reverse complement strand
AACAGCGCAACTAACACCAGGCGACATTGGTTTTATCAATGCACACGGCACCGGTACCGAAAACAATGACCTTGTGGAAAGCAGGGCGATGCTGCGTTTATTTAGCACACCTCCGTTGTTTGCCTCCACTAAATCCAATGTGGGCCATACCTTGGGTGCGGCGGGCGCTATTGAAGCCGTGTATAGCGTGCTTAATCTTTTCCACCAGGAGATCTATCCCGGTTTGAATTGCAGAAAGCCCATCTCCGAAACCGGATTATCGCCGGCGGAATCATATAAAAAATTACCCCTGCAACATGTAATGTCAAACTCATTTGGCTTTGGGGGCAATTGTACATCCCTGATCTTTTCCAAATCATGATGCATAACTTTTATATACATCAAACCACCTGCATTTCGCCCCAGCAAACATTTGGGGAGGTGGATATTGCGGTACTGCATCAACCCGTGGATAATAAGCTAAAAGCAATTGAGCCGGCATACGTGGGTATCCCTCCGGCAATATTACGCAGGATGAGCAAGCCAGTACGTATGGGGGTGGGTGCCGCATTACCTTTATTAAACCAGTTACCCACAGTAAATGGAATAATTATTGGCACTGCCAATGCAGGTTTAGAAGATTGCTTTCACTTCCTGAAACAGATCGTTGAATATGATGAAGGCATACTTTCACCCGGAAGTTTTGTTCAAAGCACGCCCAATGCATTGGCGGCCCGGTTAGGAATGATGGGCCACAATCAGGGCTATAATATTACGCATGTGCATCTGGGGCTTGCTTTTGAAAATGCAATGATTGATGCCGGCATGCTGATCAAAGAACATCCCGGCAATAATTATTTACTGGGTGCGGTAGATGATATCTCCGCTTATAATTACACGATAAATTTATTGGGGGGCTGGTATAAAAATGAATTATTCGCCGGGGAGGATTTGTATGAATTAAACTCCCCCGGTAGCATTGGCGGTGAAGGCGCTGCCATGTTTTTGGTAAATGGAAACGCAACAAACGCCCTGGCGAAATTACAATCCATTGGCACCGTTCATTCCAATGATGAAGCTGTGGTTCAACAACTATTGAAAAATTTTCTTGACAACCATTTACCTGCAGGTGAAAAAATTGATTTACTCATATCAGGCGAAGATGGAGATAACCGTTTATTGAAATATTATAAAGGTGTCGAAAAAATAATGCCCGAAGATGCAACAGTAGCAAGGTTTAAACATGTATGCGGGGAATATCCCACTGCCTCCGCAATGGCGCTTTGGCTTGCCTGCCATATCCTTCAAAAAAATCCAATCCCTCTGCACATGATAAAAAAACGCTTGCCGGTAAAGAAATATAAAAACATATTGATCTACAATAATCATAAGGGGGTGCAACATGGTTTTATGTTGGTGGGCGCCAGCAAATGAAGGGGAATATAAACTCCTGCCTTCTATACAACCAATTTTTTTTGTCCGGGCTGTGAAGCTATGTGGAGCATCGTTGCATCGCCCTCTTGTACCGCATACCATTGGGGATCTTTAATTACGTTATGTTGTCTGAATAGCCAAATGTATTTAGTTCGCGTCTGTAAGGCCGGCATCATAAAAAAGGCGTTAAGAAAATTTGAATG
>JANOTW010000610.1:0-4724 GCA_031416575.1 Ferruginibacter sp. | reverse complement strand
CGTGGCCGGTTTCCTCACCGGCCTCAGCCTCAAAAAGGAAGCGGAAATTTGGAATGCACCAGTTCTTTTAAGGCATCATTTATCTATACATAAAACTGCTATAATTTATGAAAACAAAAACTAAGTTTTTTTATTCCCTGCTGGTTGGAGCAATTATTATAATAACGGCGGCATGGTCACCTTTCCATCAACAAAATTCTGCTACTAAGAAAACAATACCTGCGGCCGTAAAACGCTACCTCTATGTGGCGGTGCCAGGTATCCGCGATTACCTGGGGTTTGGAGGCCACGGTATTCTTGTTTTTGATATTGATAATAATCATCGTTTTGTAAAACGTATCCCTACACGGGGCCTGCATCCCGATAAAACACCATCCAATGTTAAGGGCATTGCGGTAAGTATTTCTCTCAATAGCATTTACGTAAGCACGCTTGAATCACTTCAGCGTATTGATCTCACCACGGAAAAAATAGTTTGGGAGAAAGCTTTTGAAGGCGGCTGCGACCGTATGTCAATTTCACCGGATGGCGCTACCATGTACCTTCCTTCTTTGGAGAAGGGATTTTGGAACGTGGTGGATTGCAAGACGGGCGATATCATAAAAAAAATCAATGTTCATAAAAGGGCGCATAATACTATCTATGGGCCGTCCGGTAAGCAGGTATATTTGGATGACATAGCTTCTCCCTGGTTGTACGTATCAGATACAAAAACACATACCATCGTTGATAGTATCGGGCCATTTGCATATTACATTCGCCCTTTTACTATTAATGGAAAAGAGACCATGGTTTATGCAACGGTAGATAGCTTGCTTGGCTTTGAAGTTGGAGACCTTAAAACAAAAAAGAAACTGGCTTCTATAACCGTGGAAGGTTGGAACAAGGGCCCGGTAAGGCGGCATGGTAATCCAAGTCATGGAATTGGGCTTACACCGGACGAAAAGGAACTATGGCTTTGTGACGGTTTTAATATGCGCTTGCATGTTTTTAGTGCGTTTCCTCCATATCAGCAGTTAACAACTATTCCGGTGCAGGATATGCCTGGATGGGTAACCTTTACCTTGGATGGAAAATATGCCTATCCCTCCAGCGGTGAGGTGATTGAAGTTAAAACCCGTAAAGTCCTTTTAACGCTACAGGACGAGTTTAACAACAGTGTGGCAAGCGAGAAGATGGTAGAGGTACAGTTTGAGGGTAACAAACTGGTAAAGGCAGGAGATCAGTTCGGAATTGGACGTGTAATCAGATAATCAATGTTTCGCTCAATTTTCACAAAATGAAAAAAAATATTCGACCACTTTTTTTATTAGTCATTTTTCTAATGGCTTTAATAATACAAAAACCTTTACTGGCCCAATCAACAAATCGTAAAGGGACGACTGGTTGGTATAAAAAGCAGCAATGGTTAAACGGGTTGTCACTACAGCCCCATAAATCGGTGAACAAAAGGGAATTTGAAAAACAGTATAAAGCCCATCAGCTTTGGTGGGATAAAGCCTTTGCTTTCCTGAAAGAAACGGACCTGGCTAATTTGAAACCGGGTAAACATGTTATAGATGGGGAAAATGTTTTCGCCCTTGTTACCCACGGTACTACAAAAGACTCCGCTCAAACACGCTGGGAAGCTCATAAAATATACCTGGATATTCATTACGTTTTTAGTGGTAAAGAAAAAATAGGTATTGGGCCTGTTGCTTCAGCTACCCCTTCCACCGATTTTGATACTGCGAAGGATATAGGGTTTTACACGGCCAAAGGAAAATACTACCAATCAAAAGAAGGTACCTTCTTTATAGCTTTTCCCCAGGATGCCCATCGCCCCAATATTAAAGTGGATGGTTATGACGCAATAAAAAAAATCGTGATTAAGATAAGGGCTGGTGCATAAATCAACATGCCACATCAATAGCCTGCTGGTATTGGTGTGGCATGATAATTATAGCCTGCCTGAGGAAGCCGGGCAAAGTACATTTTATCCTGCAACACACTTTAAAGATATGCGCTTGTTTTAAGGTGGTCCTGAAATCAAACCTTGCTTTAATGCTATTCTGTACAAGGGATAAAAACGTGATGAAAAATTTTTGTCCGGGCAGTGAAGCAATGTGGATTCCCGAAAAATCGGGATTTCGAAATACATGATTTTTTGTCCAAACTATATTTCCTTGCTCAACATCCTTGCATCGCCCTCTTGTACTTAATACCATTGGGCAACTTTAATTACGTTTTAAATTAATTCCAGAGCGTATTTTATTTGGTGATATGCAAAATAAAGTTCACTAATTTATCCCTTGCGCACTATAACATGACATTACAATGAAATTGGTTTTCCTTGATATTAAAACGGTTGGAAATGTTCCCAATATGCATCTGTTGGAACAATTTGGGGAGGTGGCTTATTATGCTACAACCTCCCCTGCCCAAACCATGGAGCGGGTAAAAGACGCCGGTGTTGTCATTACCAATAAAGTAGTACTGGACCGGGGCATTATTGAACAATGCGTTAACCTGAAATTGATCTGCGTAGCAGCCACCGGTACCAATAATATAGATAAAGTGGCTGCGCAGGAGCGGGGTATTGCAGTGAAAAATGTTACCGGATATTCATCAAACAGTGTGGCGCAGGGAACTTTTGCATTGGTGCTGCACCTGCTTAACAATATTCCTTATTATGATGAATATGTGAAACAGGGAGCTTATTCCAGGAGCGATATATTTACGCATCTGGAAAAACCATTTTGGGAATTGAATGGCAAACGGTTTGGCATTATTGGCCTCGGGCAAATAGGCAGGCAGGTAGCAAAAATTGCTAAAGCTTTTGAAATGGAGGTAGTTTATTACTCTGCCAGCGGGCAGAATACGCAGCAACCCTATCTTAGGCTGGAACTGGAGGAACTTTTACAGACCTCGGATATTGTTTCCATTCACGCCCCGCTTAACGAATACACTTCCAATCTTATAAACTACCACCGTCTGCGGCTCATGAAAAAATCAGCTATTCTAATAAATGCCGGCAGGGGCGGCATAATAAATGAAGCTGACCTGGCAAGGGCGTTAGATGAAGAATTAATAGCCGGAGCAGGCATTGATGTTTTTGAAAAGGAACCCATTAATATAGGGAATCCACTTTTACAGGTAAGGAATAAAGAAAAGCTGGCCCTTACCCCGCACGTATTATGGTCGGGTATAGAAGCCCGCACTCTACTGATAGAAAAGGTCTGTGAGAATATAAGGGAGTTTTTAAAAGAAAAACAACAATTGCTGTTACAATAAGGATGGCGCCATTTTATTATGGCAACTCTAAAAACTTTCCTATCCCTCTCCTTTGAAGAGGATTTAAAGGTGAGGTTAAACAAAAAAAGGAGTTTTTAGAAATGCCTTTATTCAAAAAAATAACTATGAAAATTAAAGCTGCAGTTCTGCACCAAATGGGCAAAGAGCGCCCTTATAATAAAAGCAACCCCCTTATCATAGAAGAGGTTGAGCTAAAAAATCCTCAGGCGGGTGAGGTAATGGTTAAAATACATGCCGCAGGGCTTTGTCATTCTGATCTTTCTGTAATTGATGGCAACCGTCCAAGGCAGGTACCGATGGTGTTGGGCCATGAAGCATCAGGAGAAATTGTTGAGCTGGGCCCAGGTGTAACAAACCTCTCAGTGGGCGATCATGTTGTTTTTTCATTTATACCAATTTGCGGCCATTGCATGCCATGTATTACTGCACGTCCCGCTCTTTGTGAAAATGGGAGTGCGGCAAATAACAAGGGTGTGTTATTAGGAGATGGTATAAGATTGTACGATCAGAAACAAAAACAAATTTACCACCACATGGGAGTATCGGGATTTGCAGAATATGTTGTAGTGTCCAGAAAATCGGTTGTGAGTATCGACAGGACATTACCATTTGATATTGCAGCTTTATTTGGCTGTGCAGTTATGACAGGGGTAGGCGCTGTTATTAACACGGCAAAATTAATATTGGGTCAAACGATACTGATTACCGGGTTAGGTGGTGTTGGTTTTGCTGCATTATTAGGTGCCCTTGCCGGAGGAGCAAGTAAAATTATCGTTGCGGATATTAATACGGATAAACTTGAAAAAGCGTTGGAGCTTGGTGCGCATGAAGCAATTGATTCTTCCGGCGAAAATGCATTGGAAAAAATAAGGGACTTAACGGGTGGGGGAGTTGATGTAGGGATGGAGTTTGCCGGTGTAGTACAGGCATTGGAGTTTACTTATAACGCCACGGCAAGAGGAGGCAAAACGGTAACTGCCGGTTTGCCGCATCCGGGCCAAATGATGCAGCTTGCCCCTGTAAAATTAGTAGCGGAAGAACGAACATTACAAGGATCTTATATAGGCAGTTGCATACCGGCACGGGATATCCCGGCTTATATCGCACTTTATCAATCGGGGCGCCTGCCAGTAGATAAGTTGATGACACACAAGCTAAGTTTAAGCGAGGTAAATGAAGGTTTTGAAAGATTGGCAAAAGGCGAAGCTATCAGGCAAATAATAACCTTTTGATGCAACATTTAATTTTAAATACAAGGATTCATGGTTCGTCGATATGAGACTTTAACAGGGTGCATCCCAAATTCATCCTGCTCCGGGGGCGCAACAAAAGCAGTATACACTTTTAATGCAAATGTTGTTTTCAAATATTTTAATAGTGGTGGATAATATAATAATGCTATGCCAAATCCCATATTATGTCGCCCTTAC
>JANOTW010000609.1:0-2114 GCA_031416575.1 Ferruginibacter sp. | reverse complement strand
CGGTGGGACACCGGCCACGGCGGCTTCCCTTGGCTGGAGGGACACCAGCCAGCGACAATTATATATACACAATTGTTAACTCACTGACAGCCAATATAAAAGGGCTGCGAATTTTTAGGCTCAAGCTCCCCTCTCCTTCGGAGAGGGGCTGGGGGTGAGGTCAAACGCAGGGTTAAATGCCCAGATTAAAAACTGCCACCCTGCCAAGTTAAAAGGTGTATGCTGCGTTTGTTGCGCTTTAGAGCAGGATGAATTTGGTATGCACCCCTTAACGATCACTTAAATACTAAGAGCTTTTCCAGTTTTTCAAGTCTTGTATTTAAATCAGCCACTTTATTTTCCAGTTCTTCATTTTTCATTTTCAATTTTTCATTGTCAGCATTAAGTGTTGCACTTCTTTTTTCCAAAGCCTGTATAGCAATTAGGTTCACTCCTAAAAAATCGTGTTGATTTATCAATGTATCGCAACCGATTTCTCCTAATTCATCTTTACCAAACGCTTTATAAAAGTCCTGCGCCATCGGGCCATAATGCCTCCATGTTTTTGCATCCTGTCCTTTATAGTTCCAGGTGGTTAAGGGCATGTTTGCAATATTGTTGAGAAACGATTCGCCATCAACGGGGATAAAATTTTCTTTTAGATTTTCATCACTGATGGCCGACCAGGAGTTGCCACTTGCCAACAACACAACACCGATGGTAGCAGCACTGTTGGTTAATAAACGGTAGCCGCCTGCAAACCTTGCCCGGAAACCATTAGCAACAAAAGACTCCATAATGGTGGTAGTTGAATTATCGCCTATGGCAAAAGCGCCTTCGAAACCACTTGTGCTTACTTGATTTCCCATAGCGGTAGAATAGTTTCCGGTAGCGAAGGTTCTGTGTCCCATCGAAGTTGAATAGTCACCACTGGCAAAAGTGGAAATTCCCATAGAAGTAGCGTATTCCCCCAGGGCATCAGTATTATATCCCATAGCAGTTGAGGTAGGCCCTCTGGCAGTTGTAAAAGATCCCATAGCAGTTGAATAAATACCGCTGGCATTAGCATTATATCCCATAGCAGTGGAATAAAAGCCACTGGCAGTTGTACTAAATCCCATGGCGGTTGAATAATTTCCAACATTAACATTATTCCATTGCGTTCCAGCCGTCCCTCCTACCCGAAATGCTGCTTTGCCCGGATAAAACATCATACGGTTGCCTGGGCCAAGATCAGGAATGGTAGAACCCGCATTGTAAATGCCTGTAACCAATAAACCTTTTGTAGCACTTGTTTGAAGATCCACATGTAAGAGAGCATTGGCATTGGGTGTGGTGGTGCCAACGCCTATGTTTTGTGCCTTCAGCGGGCTCAGGCTGACAATTGACAAAATCAGGGGGATTGTAACAAGGAGAATTATTTTTTTCATGATCTTTGTTTAAGTCCTGTTAAGTTAATTTTTCTTTTTCAACAATTCTATTTCTCTTTTCATTTCAGCCATTTGCTTTTTCAGTTCATCAATGATGGTTTGCTGTTCCTGCACAGCTTTTACCAGCGGCACCACAAACTCTGCATACCGGAGCGTATATAATTCTGTAGATATTTTTGGAATGGCAACACCACTGAAATTGTATCCTGCATCTTCAGCTGCCTTCTCTACTTCCTGTGCAATAAACCCGCTGAACTTTATTTTTTCAATATCATTTTTTCCCGAAAAATCGGGAGTTTCTTTATTGCCTGTAATGGTAGTCATGGCTTTGTTGCTGAGGTAATAAGTAACCGGGCGGAGGCGTGAAATGAAATCCAGTCCTTTTACATCTTCTGTAACCGTATTTTTTATGCGGGCATCCGAAGCTAAGCCCCAGGCCTTATACGGGTGTAGCCGACAACTGACAAACTCACGGTGATACTAACAAGGGGAATTTCTTTTTTCATAACAACAATTTTAGCTTTTATTAATTTAAGCTAAACAGAAGAGTGTGATAATTATATTTTATCACTATTGTCCGAGATAAATGAAAAATGAGTTTTTTTTCCTCTGAAAGTACTGATTTTACTGCATGGGTTTTTAAAAATGAAAAGCAGGGGGGTAAAATTAACTCTAAAATCCAGTGAACAGATCTACGGGTTCTTC
>JANOTW010000608.1:0-4233 GCA_031416575.1 Ferruginibacter sp. | reverse complement strand
GAATTTGTAGGTATGCCTTTTAATAAGATCAAGAGCATGTTACAATTACCAGAGCCAATGGAACCAAAAAAAATGGATGGAATTCCTACAAGTGATAGTTCGAACAATGAATTAACAGATTGGATAGGTAGTGTGGTACGTTCCTATGCAGGTGAAAGTATAGATAATCTCAATCTTTTAGTTAAAGGAGATAATGCAGCTAAATATCCGGCCTTTAAATTTATAAAGCAATCTTTTAAAAAGAATGATATTTTTAAGTTCAAGATTGTAACAAACCCCGAAGGAGTTCCGTCCGATTCAGAATTGGCGAATCCTACCGGGGCCGAAAAAAAATAATTATCCCAACTTTGCTCTCCATATTATAAAAAGAGCAACTAAAAATTACTGATATGGCAGAAATGGATACATCGTCCGGTGGCGGACACAAAAAAGGGCCCGGCGTAAAAAAATCCAAGAAAATGAGTACCAGGGTTGATTTAACACCAATGGTAGATTTGGGTTTTCTTTTGATTACCTTCTTTGTATTTACTACTACCATGAGCACACCAACAGCCATGGCAATGAATGAACCCAAAGATGATTCAGCTAACCAGTTGAAAGTAAAAAATTCGGGGGCTATGACTTTGTTGTTAGGTAAAAGTGACCAGGTATATTATTATTTTGGCGAACTATCTCCTACAGAGGCATCAGCACAATTTAAAAGTAGCAATTTTAAAGAAATCCGTCAGATTATCCTGGATAAAAAGAAGGCTACGCCCATAGGTGATTTGATGTACATAATAAAATCAGATAAAGAAGCTACATTTAAAAATGCCATAGATATATTGGATGAAATGGCCATTAATGCCGTACCTCCCGGACACTATGCAGAAGTAGATATGAGTGATACGGAAGCTCAGTTAATCAAATTAACAGAAGAGGCCAATGGCATAAAATAATTTATGGAATAGGTTAAATTTTAAATCTAACTAACAAAGCATTTTACAATGGAAACCAATAAAATTTTAACCGCTGATATACTCGATATTGTTTTCGATGGCAGGAACAAGCAGTATGGCGCCTATGAACTTCGGAAAACCTATAATAAACGCTTAACAAAGGCAATTATAGTTACTGTTGCCTTGGTGTTATTCGCATTTTTAGGTACTGTATTTTCAAATATGATAGGAAAAAATTCAAATGAAGAAATTGAGGTTTTAGATACCCAAATGGCGGAAGTTAAGAAGAATGATGCACCACTACCACCACCACCACCTCCTCCTCCAAAGCCACCACCACCACCAGAAATCAACCAGGTAAAATTTACACCTCCTAAGATTGTTAAGGATGAAGAGGTAAAAGAAGATGAAAAAATTGAGGAGATCAAGGAAGACCAGGTAATTAGTACAAAAACAGTAGAAAGCGATAATAAAGAACAGATAGTACAGGCGCCTGTTGAGGACAAAGGAACTCAGATAGTGGAAGCCCCTAAAGCTGATGAAGAAGATAAGATTTTCACCAAGGTAGAAAACGAAGCACAATTTCCCGGTGGGCAACAAGCGTGGATTAGGTACCTGCAAAAAAACCTGAATGCGAATGCTCCGGTTGATAATGGCGCTGGCAGCGGTACTTACCAGGTAATCGTTAAATTCGTTGTTAGCAGAGATGGAAGTATCAGTGATGTGCAGGCGGAAACTAAACACGGATATGGAATGGAAGACGAAGCTGTAAAGATTATTAAGCGTGGCCCCAAATGGACACCAGCCCTGCAAAACGGACGTAATGTAAACGCATATCGCCGTCAGCCGATTACCTTTGTAGTAGAAGAGAATTAATTACAGAATAAGTAAGCTTTTTATATCCCCCCGCATAATTGCGGGGGGATTTTTTTTATTTTCAAATTTATCATTGTATTAATCAGTCTTTTTTTTCGAACTATTAAATTATCAGCTCTGTTGTGGAAATGAGGCGATCTGTCATCTTTATAAAAAATTATCGCTATGCCAGCAATTGAAAATAATACAATTTGCAGGTCAATAAATCCAAAACGATTTATTAAAAAAAATACAAGGGTTGATTTAACTCCAATGGTGGACCTGGGTTTTTTGTTGATTACCTTTTTTGTATTCACAACACAGTTGTCACAACCTACCGCCATGAACCTGAATATGCCGTACGATAAGGTTAATCCGGGAGATGAAATCTGTGAATCCTGCGTACTCACGCTGTTTTTACAAGCAAACAATAGCATACAATATTATGAAGGTTCTCCGGAATCAAATCCAGTTGTCAGGCAAGCTTCTTTTGCTCCTGAGGGGATTAGGAATATCATTTTGCAAAAGAAAAAAGCAGTTCAAAAAATAATAGGACAGGCTGATGATTTTGTATTAATAATAAAGCCGGCGGATGAAAGTACTTTTCAAAACTTTGTTGATATTGTAGATGAAGTATCCATCAATAATATAAAACATTATTACATTGATGAAATTACCGCTGCTGATAAAAAATTATTTTCACAAAAATTGTAGTTTTATTGTCCCTCCTTTGGTTTATAGAGAGGGTATCTTTGCCCTATGTTAAATAAACTATCGGGTTGGGATGATACGATCGTTGCTTTGGCTACTCCTCCTGGTGTTGGCGCTATTGGTGTAATACGATTAAGCGGAAGTGCCGCATTTGAAATCGCTAATGAATTATTTCCTTCCAAAGATCTAAACAGGCAACCTTCTCATACTATACATGTGGGCCTCCTTAAAGATGCCGGTGAAAATATTGACGAAGTAGTAGTATCATTATTTAAAAGCCCCAAAAGCTATACCGGCGAAGATATAGTTGAAATAAGCTGTCATGGTAGCCCATACATACAACTGCAGGTGGTGCAAGCCTGTATTCGTAAGGGAGCCCGGATTGCAAAGCCGGGTGAATTTACACAAAGGGCTTTTTTAAAAGGGAAGTTAGATCTTACCCAGGCTGAGGCCGTAGCGGATTTAATTGCCAGTAACACTGCTGCCTCAAAAAAAACCGCTTTGAATAATATTCGTGGAGGCTTTAGCGTGGTATTAAAAGCATTACGGGAGCAACTCATTGGTTTTTCAGCATTGATAGAACTGGAACTTGATTTTAGCCAGGAAGATGTAGAATTTGCTGACCGGAAAAAATTTTATGAACTCATTCAATCCGCACAGGATACAACACAGCAGTTATTGCATTCATTTCAGTTAGGCAATGTAATTAAGAATGGCGTTAGCGTTGCGATTATTGGTAAGCCTAATGCAGGCAAAAGCACTTTATTAAATACCCTTTTAAATGAAAACCGTGCCATCGTAAGCGAGATAGCTGGTACTACCAGGGATACGATTGAAGAAATAATCAATATCAGGGGTATTCTATTCAGGTTGATTGATACTGCCGGCATACGGGAACATAGTACTGACGTGATTGAATTGGTGGGAATTGAAAAGAGTATGGAGAAAATGAAATCCGCGGATGTAGTACTCTATATTTTCGACGTAAATGAAATGGAACAAACTGAGTTAATAGCGATCCGCCGGCAATTTGAAAAGGCGAATAAAAAATTTATACTGGCAGGAAACAAAGCAGATCCCATTACAGCATCCTTTGCAAAGGAAAAATTCAGCGGAACGGATAATATTATTTTTATTTCCGCAAAGAACATTGCAGGTATTGATGAAATAAAAAATGCTGTGTTTGCATCCACTGTAAATGAGCAACCATCTACCGAAAGCGTGGTGGTAACCAACGCACGGCATTATGAAGCTTTACAACAGGTACATAAATCACTAATGGACATTAAAGCCGGGCTGGATAATAACATACCCGCCGATTTATTGGCATTGGATATACGTCATTGCCTTCATTATATTTCAGAGATCACAGGCGATATATCTAATGAAGACGTACTTGATTTTATATTTTCGAAGTTCTGTATCGGAAAGTAATGATAGCTATTCTTATATTTCACCGGAAATAAAATCTTCAATTTTTTTTTATTTGTAATTAAAAAAAACAATAAATAACTAAATTTACTTTTTGTATAGTTTTAACCCACATTGCAGCTAAGTAGGCTTTAATAGGCGTAATTGTTGGTTTTATTTTTTTTGGGTGGTGGTTTGTGTACTACAGATTTTCGTTTTCTGAATGCCTGGCAGGGGCTTTGCAGGATGTCGCAGATGTTCTTTAGTTTATCATCAGGCCCAGAACATTTTCGAATACTTATTATTTGATCAACGGTAT
>JANOTW010000607.1:0-2712 GCA_031416575.1 Ferruginibacter sp. | reverse complement strand
GACAGGTAGAAGTGTCTGCCGTGGATCCTGCAGCATCTATGCAGGCAATAGAAAATAAAGCACTTGCTGAAATTGCTATTGAAATAAGGGGCAGGTTACAAAAAGTAATTGAGGGTTTGTAGGATTATATTACGATGTAGTAAAAAAAGTATTTTCCCCTGAGTCCCGGCTTCGGGACTCTGCAAAATAGAAAATAATGATTTCTAACAATTAAAAACAAAAATTATGTATTATGGTTATCACTTCTGGGGAATGCACCTTTTATGGTGGTTCATTTGGGTAATTCTGCTTTTTTGGATATTCGCAACGCCTTACAATGTACCCGGTCAGCGAAAGAAAAAAGATTCTCCGCTTGATATTTTGCAAAAGCGACTTGCTTCAGGGCAAATCACAAACGAAGAATATCTTGAGAAGAAAAAAATTCTTGAAAATGATTTAGCAAAAAACAAGCTGAATCAACTATAACAGAGAAGAAAATATAAAGAGGTTCTGTTTTTAAACTTAGAACAGGATCTCTTTTAATGTTAAAAAATAAAATTAAAAAAATGAAACACCCCTTTTTAACTCCAACATTGGTTGTGACAATACTATTGTTAACCGGCATGGTGATGAGCAGTTGCGATAACAATAAAAAAACATCCTCATTGCAACATGCAAAGGTTTATGTAGCCAATGAAGAGGGCGGCAGTGTTTCAGTTATTGACCTTCAGGACAGCCTGAAAAATACAACCATTGATATAAAAGATAGCGCTGGTAATATGTATATGGCGCATAATGTACAGGTAGCCCCTGACGGGAAATCTGTTTGGGTAACGGCCGTGCCGATGGATAGCGCCGGAATAATTCAATTAGTAGTGATTGATGTAAGTACTGGAAGCATAAAAAACCGTGTTCAATTGGGTACGGATTTACATGTAGCGCATGTGGTTTTAGACAATGAATCAAAATACGCTTTTGTAACGGCTAAAGAAAGCAACCAGGTTATGCAAGTAGATGCAACAACATATCAGGTGGTGAGAAAGTTTGATTTGGGAACAGGGCACGCACCACATGGGTTGCGGTATGCTAATGGTAAATTGTATGTAGCCAATATGGATGCAAAAAGCATGTCTGTCATCAATATAGCTGATGGTAAAATAACAGACATTCCATTGGGCGGCGTGGCAGTGCAAACTGCAGTTACCCAGGATGGGAAATTTGTTTTCGCCTCTTTATACGATACAAAAGAAGTAGTAAGATATGATCTGCAAAGCGGAGAAATAAAAAGAATACCATTACCTGCCGATGCACAAGGCCCTATCCAATTGTATGCAACACCCGATAGCAAGTTGCTTTATGTTGCCGACCAGGGAGAACTCATGGAAAGGCCGGTTTCAAACAAGGTTTTTGTTATTGACGTATCAAATGCAAAAGTGATTAGCACCATTACAGTAGGAAACAAGGCTCACGGGGTAGTAGTTAGCAAAGATGGCAAAACAGTTTATGTTACTAATAGTATAGACAATACCATTTCTGTAATAGATGTAGCAACTCAAAAAGTAACCCGTACAGTACCCGTTGGAAAAGGTCCCAATGGTTTAAGCTATTGGTTTGAAACTGGTGGTATGCCATAAATAAATCAATATGTATTTATATGATAACGCATCAAAAATAAATATGAAACTCGTAACTGTTTCTAACAGATGAAAACAAAATCCAAAAGCATACCTATTAATTCAACGCCTGAAAAAGTATTTACCCAGATGGATGATTTTTCAAAAACAGGAATGCACATGAGCGAAAGTTCAATGATGATGATGGGAAGTAAATTAAAGTTGGAGCAACTTTCAACTAAGCCAACAGGAGTTGGTGCAAAATACCGGTGGCATGGAAAGATGATGGGAATGACAATGGATTTTAGTGAAACATTTACAAAGTGGCAATCACCAAAAATCAAAGAATGGGAAACAGTTGGTGAAGCAAAAATAATTATCATGTCATGGTACCGGATGTGGTTTGAAATAGCTCCTGCAGAAAACGGAACTAACGCAAAAATTTCAATCAGTTACCTGCCACCTAAAGAATGGTATTATAAAATTCTTTCTTTCTTTTTTGCAAACTGGTATTGCAACTGGTGTTTGAATAATATGCTGGATGATACTAAAAAAAATCTCGAAAATATAATATCTAAACAGGCGAAAGGAGGCGTTCAGGTATGAATCATAAGACGCAGGACAACGATACACTGGATAAACTCCAGCGAGAAACATTCGGTTATTTTTTGCATGAGACGAATCCCGCCAATGGGTTGGTTATCGACAAGACTGCACCGGATTGGCCGTCCAGCATTGCCGCTACCGGCCTGGCGTTAGCCTGCTATCCGGTAGGAGTTGAACGGGGATTTATGTCAAGGGCCGCAGCGGTGGAACGAACGCTTGCCACGCTGCGTTTTTTCTGGTACAGCCCGCAAGGCCCTGAGCCTGACGCAACCGGCTACAAGGGGTTTTATTATCATTTTCTTGACATGCAAACCGGCCGTCGTGCCTGGCAATGCGAATTATCTACAGTGGATAGTGCTTTTTTGCTGGCTGGCGCATTAACTGCGGGAATTTATTTCGATGCCACTACAGCCGACGAGAGTGAAATCCGCACCCTCGCCGATGCACTTTACCGCCGCGCCGATTGGCGATGGGCGCAAAACCAGGGTGCAACTTTAACGCATGGTTGGAAACC
>JANOTW010000606.1:0-2413 GCA_031416575.1 Ferruginibacter sp. | reverse complement strand
TGGAATGTGAATCCAGGCAGGACCGGCATCATGGGCTTTTCCGCAGGCGGGCACCTGGCTTCTACCGCAGGTACCCATTTCAATAAAGTAGTAATTCCCAATGCTGAAAACACGAGTGTACGGCCGGATTTCATGATACTGATCTACCCGGTGATCAGCTTTAATGACAGCATTGCACATAAAGGTTCGGCTGAACAATTAATTGGTAAAACACCCTCTCCCGAAAAAATTAAAGAATACTCCAATGAATTGCAGGTGACTTCCAAAACACCCCCCGCATTTTTGGTGCATGCCAGTGATGATGATGGAGTAAAGCCACAAAACAGCATTGTATTTTATGAAGCATTGATACGACATAAGATACCTGCGGAATTGCATATTTACCAGAGCGGGGGGCATGGGTTTGGCATGATACAAAAAAATAAAAAGGAATTATGGATGGAGCGGTGCAGGAACTGGATGGAAGTGAATGGTTGGCTGAAAAAGTAAAATGTATCAAGGGTTGCAAACCATTTAAAGGATGCACCCGGTTGTCAACACTGACTACGGAAGCCTGCCAATCCAAAGATTATTCTTTTCATGAATTTTGATCATCTGTTAATAAACATAATTATGAAACATCTACTGATGCTCTTATTTTCCATTCACGCTTTGTGTGTGTTGGTAAAGGGCAATGATTACCCAACGTTGCCCATTGGCACACCGGCGCCAGGTTTTAGTTTAAAGGGTACCGATCAAAAAGTGTATAGCCTGCAATCATTTGCGGCATCAAATGTTTTAGTGATCATTTTTACCTGCAACCACTGCCCCACCGCACAGGCTTATGAAGAAAGGATAAAACAATTGGTAACGGATTACAAATCAAAAGGGGTGCAGGTAATCGCCATTTCACCCAACGATCCGAAAAGTGTCCGCCTGGATGAATTGGGCTATTCCGAGTATGGGGATAGTTATGAAGAAATGAGAAACCGTGCCAGGGAAAAAGGCTACAACTTTCCCTATTTGTATGATGGCGCCAATGGGGCCACTTCTAAAAAATATGGACCGGTAGCCACGCCGCATGTGTTTATTTTTGATAAAAAAAGAATACTTCAATATACCGGCAGGATTGATGATGTGGAAAGTCCGGACGGGACACCCAAAAACAAGGATACCCGTAATGCGATTGAAGCATTGATATCCGCTAAGCCCGTGCCCGTACCTGTTACTAAAACCTTTGGCTGTTCCATTAAATGGGATGATAAACAATCCCTGGTTAAAAAGGGAAACGATGAATGGGCGAAAGAACCAGTATCCCTTGAGCCCATTAATGAGGAAGGAATCAGGAAGCTGTTGAAAAATGAATCCGGTAAACTGCGCCTGATAAATGTATGGGCTACCTGGTGTGCCCCCTGCATTATTGAATTACCTGATTTTGTCAGCATCAACCGGATGTACCGTGGCCGCGATTTTGAATTCGTTACCATCTGTGCCGATAAGCCGGCCAAAAAAGCGAAAGCGCTTGCAACACTTAGCCGCCTGCAGGTAGCTACCACCAATTATATTTTCAATGCGGATGATATTTATAAACTGATTGAACTGGTGGATCCCAAATGGCAGGGCGCTTTACCCTACACGTTATTGGTAGAACCAGGAGGAAAAATTATTTATGCCAGGCAGGGTGGCATCCAACCCATTGTTATCAAAAAAAAGATCGTGGAGCATCCGTTGATCGGGAGGGTTTATTAAGGGTATTAATGAAACGCTCCCTCTTGCGTTGTGATTGTCCCGCTTTATTTTGTTGTGGATTTTTCTATTCTACTCCGGTTCTTTTCCAATCGTAATGCCTTAAAACCTATTTTATTCCCAAATGGCAGTGGTGGGTTTATCTACTTTCATAAAGCATTGTAAAGTTCCAAAAAAAAGCCGCTGTCCTATTCCGGAAAGTGGTCAATATTTCGTCTTGTTGATTGTTTTAATACGCTGTTTTCCACTAAACAGGCGCCGGGCCCCATTCCGGTGTTTTTTTATTATTGCTGCCAAAGTTTTTGGATGACTGCAATAATTACAAAGGTTGATAAGTAACAAGTGGGCACAGGAAAGAATTCCTGCGCCTGATGCGAATAGTGTGTGCAACCCCGACGGCGGTTATATGCCCCGTCGGCGGTTGATTAGAAACCCTAACCACCGTAGTAATAATAAACTCAACCGCAGTCGTTATAATAAACTTAACCGCAGTCGTTATAATAAACTCAACCGCCGTCAGGGTTTGCAACCTCTGACGGGGTTGTGGCGAAGAGTGGCTTCTCTTACAAAGTTTAGCATTTTAAATAGGTGTAAATTTTTATCAACAAAACATAATTAAAGATCCCCAATGGTATGCGGTACAAGAGAGTGACACAACAATGTTGATATGAAACACCGCAGTTCGTGC
>JANOTW010000605.1:0-3489 GCA_031416575.1 Ferruginibacter sp. | reverse complement strand
GGTCAACAGTGGGTTCAATCACCTGATCCGCCCCATGATGTACGATGCCTACCATCATATTGAAAACATCACCAATCCAAAAGGGCCCGAAAGAATTTACAATGTAGTAGGCAATATTTGTGAAACCGACACCTTTGCCTTCGACCGGAAATTGCATGAAGTAAGGGAAGGCGATTACCTGGTTTTTAATAATGCGGGCGCTTATGGTTTTGAAATGTCCTCCAATTTCAACTCAAGATTGAAGCCTGCCGAAGTAATGGTAACAGATGGCAAGGCAAAGCTAATCCGCAAGAGGGATGTGTTTGAAGATTTGTTGAGGAACCAGGTTATTTAATGGTAGCTATAAACGAAAATCAAATGAACGTTGAAGACATGCAGGTTATTTGCAAGGCATTGCCTTCTGTAACAGAAGATATCAAATGGGGCAACGACCTTGTGTTTTCCATTGGAGGAAAAATGTTTTGTGTAGCCGGACTTGACCACCCACCCACAACAGGTTCGTTTAAAGTAAAGGAGGAAGAATTTGAAGAAATATGTAACCGGCCTGGATTTAAACCTGCACCCTATCTTGCGAAATATAAGTGGGTATGGGTTGATGATATTGAAAAAATGAATACCAGGGATTGGAAGCATTACATTCAGCAATCGTACGAATTGGTAAAGGCAAAGTTACCAGCGAAAATAAAAAAGCAGCTCGGGCTTTAATGATGAAAAAAGGATAAATTTGATTAAACTACAAATTATGGAAGCAGTACAAATCAAGGAAACCCTGCACGAGTAGATACAACAGATGAAAAAAAACTGGAAGCAATCTATACTGTGCTTAAGGATAGCTTGCCTAAAGAATAGGAATACAGCCAAGAAGAACTTGCAACAATATATGACCGGTGTAATAAATATAATAATGGTGAAGAACAATCTATTACTATTGAAGGACTGATCAATTACGTTCGTCAAGATAAATTTTAAATGGCTTACAAAAACGGTTTAGAAATACATTGATGATTTTCTAAACATAACGCAATTAAAGTTCCCCAATGGTATGCGGTACAAGAGGGCGATGCAACGATGTTGCCCATTGCTTCAATGCCTGGACAAGAAAATTTATTCGCGTTTTTATACCCATCAGGCGTAGGGCTCCTGCCCTGTGTCCCCTTGTTATTAATCTTCACTTATAATAAAAAAATAATCCAATGAAAACATCGCTGCTATTTATTACGCAATTAAAGTTCCCCAATGGTATGCGGTATAAGTGGGCCCCGATAAAAAATCGGGATTAATATAACACAACCCAGCCTGACTACGTCAAGCAGACAGGGATGCGGCCATGAAACCGTTCTGCCGGGTTAATAAAACCGATTCACGTTTTTAAGTGTTGCGAAGTATAGTTTTGAAGTAAAGGCACCTGACCACTCCCCACATACCATTCACCATTCTCCCTCACCAATTAAATCCCATCCCCACAAAATAATACCCGCCGTTATACCCAAACGGCGAAGCCCCATTACTGTATATTCCAATCCCTTCACCGGTGTTCCTGTAATTCTTCAGGCGGTCCGGATATTCATCAAAAATATTGTTGGCGCCGGCAGTAATTGTTAGCCACGGTTTTGGCGTATAACTAATACTGAAGTCAGTAAGGATTTTGGAAGAAAAAAAATCATACAGCGTATCGGTTGGGTTAGTAACTATAGTAGCAGAGGCGGTTTTTCCAAAAAGGGTATTGCGGAATGTAAATCCAAATTTGCCTTTGTTAACCGTAGCCGACAAAATTATTTTTTCTCCCGGCTGGCTTTTTTCCAATGCTGTCCTTTCTTCTATACCGAATAAGGTATTGGTATAGCGGGATGTGCCGGAAATTTTATCAGTAGTTTTAATTCCTCCGAAAATAGCGTTGCGGTTGAGGTTGGCGGCTAGCGTTAATCCAAGTTTGGTTTTATTAATTCCCCAATTGCCATTCAGTACCACATCTATACCACGGGTTATTGTATTGATGGCATTGGTATAAAACTGCACCAGGTCAATATTGGGGTAATTAACCAGGATGGCCGCGACATCAGGGTCTGCTTTTCTGAACACACCACTCAGTACAATGCGGTTTTTGATCTGTATCCGGTAAGCATCTACGGTAACGTTGATATTATTTGATAGTTTTGACGTAAATCCCCCACTCATGTTCACCGTTCTTTCTGCCTGCAGCGAAGGAATTCCAAAAGCCTTTGTTACCATGCTATTGTTGCTAAAAATACCCTGTGTTAGGGCCGTTCCCCGAAAAGATTGGGTTCCCGCAAAAAAACGTTGCTGTATGCCTGGTGCACGAAAGCCATTACTAACAGACCCACGCAGAGAAAATTTTTCCGAAACTTTATAACGGACCGCCAGTTTACCGGCCAGGTTGCCGCCAAAATCGGTGTAGTATTCGTAACGGGTAGCCACCTCAAAAAGAAAATGATCATTGGTTTCCACTTCCAGGTCAATATAGGCTGCCGATACTGAACGGTTTTTGTTTACCACATTTTGCGGGCTAATAGCGCCTAAAGAAGGCTGCGAGCCACCCTGCCTTCTGCCGGTTACATCATAGTTTTTCCAGGATGCTTCTTCTCCTTCTTTTTGCTGGTAATTTTCAAATCTCCATTCAGCGCCCATACCCAGGTTACATGATTTTAAGCCGCCATTCTTTTTAGCAAGATCTTTTGCAAAACTGATGTTATTGGTATATTGGGTATAAATAAATTTACCCAAATAAAATGCGGTAGGCGCATTTTTGCCCAGTGCATATTGCGAGGCATTATTTGTATTAGATATATTGTTGTTATTGGAATTATTTCCATACGTGCTGCTTAGTTCCCAATGCCACCTGTTTTTTGTATCACCCCTCAGCCCTGTTATTAGCGTAACATCCCAGTTATTTGATTTTATTTCAGGCTTGAAACCGTCAGGATATAAAACCGTATTGACCTGGTTGCTGTTTTTAGGAAAACGGTAGGATCCTATGAGGCGGTTTTCCTGGTAATTGACAGCGCTGGTCAGGAACAATGCTGAATTATTGCTGATTGGATAGCCACCGTTCACTAAAATTCCGGAACTGTTGAGTTGACTGATGCCGTCATTGCTTGTCAATACTTTTTTGTTGATACCTCTTGTCTGAAATATTGAATCGTCCTGGGCTTTGATCCTTGCAGAATCTGCTGCTGTGGAACCGGTAGGATAATTTTTATAAGCAGTTCCTTTATATTCTCCCCCACGGGAGGTTGGGGACTGGTGCCGGAAATCGGCTGAATAATTCAGAAAGCCCTTTTTATTGATCCGCACACCACTGTTTAATCCCATGGAAACTTTCAATCCATCACCTGCATAAAACCGGCCTGCATGTACCTGGATAGATGTTTTACCGGTTGATTCTTTCAGCCGGATATTTATAACCCCGGCAATCGCATCCGAGCCATATTGGGCAGAAGAGCCGTCACGCAGTATTTCAACTTTTTCAAT
>JANOTW010000604.1:0-6675 GCA_031416575.1 Ferruginibacter sp. | reverse complement strand
GCGCCAGATTTACCCTTTTTGAAACCGAAGTTTCATGCTGTTGTTTCCAATCTTTCAAAGAGCTTTCGGTCCTTTTACGAACCCCCATTTTTTAATGGAGTGCAAAAGTAAAGACCTTTATGTTAGTACCCAAATTTAATTGCTCAATATTTTAAAATAGTTTTTAAAATTAGAAGCTTTTGGACAAAAATTTATTTAGAAGAACTATCCCTTTTTTATTTGGGAGTGCGAAGGTAATAGCGTTTGTCATACCATCCTAATTTTATTCAAACTAATTCCTTCTTTTCGTTTATAACGCTCTCCTGAATAGAATCAGTGGGTAACCATGCATTTGCTTAAAATGCAGTACTGTATTGCATTTTACAGTAGAAATTATAATCCTTTTTTCAACTTATTGTAAAATAGAAAAATAAGAAAAACTTTAAATTTACCAGATTATGGGTTATTAAACATAGTAAGGAATTATATTCCTGCAAACAATATGATTTATAATTCTCTGTTTACCGCCTAAGCCTACCCCAGATAATAAGACATAATAATATCCAATTGACTAAAATACAGTTCAGTTAAATACCATTATCTTCCTTTTAACTGATTTAGTCATTAAGCAGGATACTAAGCAAGCCTACACAAAATGGAACAAAATAATTCAAATGCGATAATATTTAACTGAGTGTCAAATCCATAAAGGAACATTTACCGCAATACTGATTGAAACTTCAATCTAAATTCTACCTTTTTAGAAAGTGTTTGTATATGGCATGAGCCTTCAGGATAGGATCAAAGTCTATATGCCTGGTAACTCCACGGCTAAATTGTAGCGATAAGATATAATCTTTTTTATAGGTAGCTTTAACTAAACTCATAAACCTGAAATTCTTTTTACAGTAATTTTTGTTTTAAACACAACAATCTCATTACATTTTTCCCCAACTAACTTCCAAGTGCAAAACGTAATTAAAGCTGCCTGAAATACTAATGTAGAAGAGTGCGACGCCACTGAAGCTTAATAGCAGCACTAAAGTCTGGTACAAAAAAAATTACTCCAACTTAAACGACTCTAAAAACTTGGTGGTGAAATTTCCACTTCTGAAATCTTCATTCTTCATCAATTGTAAATGAAAGGGAATGGTGGTTTTTATGCCTTCAATTACGTACTCACTTAATGCCCGGTGCATGGTGTCAATGGCTTCTTCCCTGGTTTGCGCCACGGTGATTAATTTGCCGATCATGCTGTCGTAATAAGGGGGGATGACGTAGCCCGCATATACATGGCTGTCAACCCGTACACCATGACCGCCGGGGGTGTGCAATACCGTTATCTTACCGGGGCTGGGGCGGAAATCATTGTATGGGTCTTCGGCGTTTATCCTGCATTCGATGGCGTGCATCTGCGGATAATAATTTTTACCGCTTACCTTATGGCCTGCCGCTATTTTAATTTGCTCTTTTATCAGATCGTAATTCACTACTTCTTCCGTTACACAATGTTCTACTTGTATGCGGGTATTCATTTCCATAAAGAAGAAGTTACGGTGTTTATCCACCAGGAACTCAATAGTGCCAACACTTTCGTAATTAATGGCGGCTGCTGCTTTTATGGCCGCCTCTCCCATTTGCTCTCTTAATTCAGCCGTCATAAATGGTGAAGGTGATTCTTCCACCAGCTTTTGGTGACGGCGCTGTATAGAGCAATCCCTTTCACTTAAATGACAAATATTGCCAAACTGGTCGCCGGCTATTTGTATTTCAATATGGCGTGGTTCTTCCACGAATTTCTCCATATAAAGGCCATCGTTTTTAAAAGAGGCTGCGGCTTCTGTTTTGGCGTTTTCAAACGCCTTTTCAATCTCGCTTTCCTGCCATACCACCCTCATGCCTTTGCCTCCACCACCGGCGGTTGCTTTTAATATCACGGGGTAGCCAACCACATTGGCTGCCAGGTCTTTTGCATGTTCTACACTTTCCAGTAAACCACCACTACCCGGTACCACCGGCACCCCGGCTTTGATCATCGTTTCTTTAGCCGTGATCTTATCGCCCATGGCATTGATCATGTCGGGGGTGGGGCCAATAAATTTTATACCGTGATCCGCACATATCTGTGCGAACTTCGCATTTTCCGCCAAAAACCCATAACCGGGATGGATGGCATCGGCATTGGTAATTTCCGCCGCTGCCATAATATGCGGTATGTTGAGGTAAGAATCCATGCTGCTGGGCTTACCGATACATACTGCTTCGTCGGCAAACTTTACATGCAAACTATCTTTATCCGCGGTAGAATAAACCGCTACGGTTTTAATACCCATCTCTTTGCAGGTGCGAATAATTCGTAATGCGATTTCCCCGCGGTTGGCAATCAATATTTTTTTGAACATGGCTTAATTAATGTGATAATTTGCGAATGTGCGAATGTGCTAATTTAGGAACAAACAGTACTTTTTATTTCATATTTGAATGATAACAAATGCAAATAGCTGTTTTAAAAAATAAAGAAACTTAGAAAGTAACTAAATGGTGTTTTTCTTTTTGCAGTTCCTAATATGGCATTAATGATTTTTTGTAATTCTGTTAATTTGTTTGCAATAATAACTGTTTCAGGATAGCATTTGGCAAACTCACATAAAGTAATCCAATACTGGGTTTCATCCGCTTCCCTGGCTGCAATTTTTATTTTGTGGATAAAGTCAGCTTTGCTTTCCGCATTTTGAGCTTCCATGGAAATGGCCCCAATTGAGGTGGCTGAACGTACTAATTGTTTACTAATGGCGTATTTATGCAGTAGGTCTAACTGATGGCAGTATTCAAGTATTAATATTGAAAATTCAAAACTTAATTTTAAGAGAGGATTTTTTTTAATTAATTCTTTTTGCATGTCCATTAGTTTTTAAGAATGAATAAATAAATAATCCCTCCATCCGCATTTAGCACATTAGCTAATTAGCACATTAGCACATTAACTAGGGTCCACCAAAAATAAAGGCTGGTCATATTCTACCGGGCTTGAATCTTCCACCAACACCTTCACAATTTTCCCTTTTACCTCGCTTTCAATTTCGTTGAATAGCTTCATCGCTTCGATGATACAGACTACTTTGCCGGGGATAACTTCATCCCCTACATTTATAAGGATGGGCTTGGCTGGTCCCGACTGGCGATAGAATGTGCCAATCATCGGGCTTTTTATGGTGATATAATTATCTGTCTTGATCGTTTCAACAACAATTGGAGCTGGAGGGGGGACTGCAGGCGTATTTTGTGGCGGGGGTGGTTGAGTTGAATACATGGGGGCTGATTGTCCCCCTGCTATGATATGTTGAACAGGGTCTTTCTTTTGTTTAATGGTTATTTTAACACCCTCTTCTTCAATGGTAATTTCACCAATATTGGTTTTATTAATGAGCTTTACCAGCTCCTGAATTTGTTTGATATCCATATTGAGGTTTTAAAAGGTTTTTTTATTAAGAAACGGGCGGCTAAGGTAGGCAATGATTTATTAATATTCCAAGTTTTTTAAAAAGAAAGAAATTGCGAAAACTATCAAAATTTGATTAAATAGGGGGAAAAATTAATAAAAAAAGGGCAAAATAGCATCAAAATAAAATAAAAAAGAAAAGGCGCATTTTTAGAAATACGCCCTTTTTTATTGAAGTATAATGTTTATTTGGTTGCAGCGATTAAGAAAAATGAGCATCGCTGAGATCATTGTTATCCGGTTTAAAAAATAATTTCCATATTCATTTTCAGCGATTAAAACCGCTTATTCCTTTCCCTTCACCCTTTCTACATATTCACCGGTTTTTGTATTCACCCTTATAAGTTCCCCTTCATTTACAAACAGGGGTACATTTACTGTGGCGCCCGTTTCTACCGTGGCGGGTTTTAATGTTTTTGTCGCGGTATCGCCCCTCATTCCGGGTTCGCTGTAAGTAACCAGCAATACAATTTTATCAGGCAACTCCACTCCCATTGGCAGGTCGGTATCGCCATTAATTAAAACGGAAACTTCCTGCCCGTCTTTCAAAAATTTAGGCGCATCTACCATAGATTCGGGAACGGTGATCTGCTCAAAAGTTTCAACATCCATAAAACTATAGCCTGTGTCGTCTTTATATAAATACTGGTAAGCCTTTTTTTCCACCCGTACCGGAAAGATCGTTTCACCACTGTTCCAGGTTAGTTCAATGGTACGGTTATTATCCACACCTTTTAGTTTTGCCCATACTTTTGCGGCGGCACGGGCTGTTTTATTTTGTCCAAATTCAATTACGGTGTATAAACTACCATCCACTTTGATGATAAGACCTGAACGCATGTCTGCTGTAGTTGCCATGATTATGTTTTTTATTTGCTGTTTAGTGTTTTCAGTTTTCTGTTTAGGGTTGTTATATCCCGCAGCCAGTTTCTGTTTCTCAAAAGCTGGCAACCATATTGGTTACAAAAATTATTGGGGTGCAAAAGTAGGAATAGTAAAGCTAAATAGAAAATCTGAAGCATAAGCGGGTTTTTGCTCAGGGCAAACGCATTAAAAACCAATTTCTGACAAAAGAAGCATGTTCTTAATCCCGAAGTGATGTAATTATTATAGAAATGAAGCATTCTTGATTTTTTAAAACCCCGAAGGGTGGCATTTCACCCCTTCGGGGTTTTAAAGACTTTATGTTCGTTCTGTTTCTATAATCATGTCAGCCTTTCAGGCTTTAAAATTTTAATGTGCCTGCCCTGGGTGTTTGCTGCTTTTATACCGGTTGCAAGTTCACTAACGCTTTACAAATTCCAAAAAAAATAATATAAGATGAAGAACCAATTACAATGAACCGTTACACTGAAAGGAATAAAATAGGATATAAACGAATCTAACTCCCCGGATTACTGAATGTTATTTATTTTGAGGTAAAGTAGTATAATCAGATTGGAGCTTTAACATGCCATTTACACCATAAAAAATTAGCTTTGCAAAAATTTACAAATTGAAAAACATACTATTTTTAATGCTATTGACCGGAGGTACAATTAGCGTGTTCGCTCAAAAAGACACCTCGAATAATTATGTAAACAGGTTTATAAACATCCCCGCTTTTAAAATAAATATTGTACCCGACAGTACATTATTTACCAGTGAAAATTTAAAAAAGAATACTCCCTTTGTTGTAATGTTCTTTAACCCTGATTGTGACCATTGCCAAAAAGAAACAAAGGAATTGCTGGCCTATAAAGAGGAGTTGAAAGGCATTCAAATATTAATGGTATCCACAGCATCCTATCCGCAAATAAAAGATTTTTATGAAGCTTATGAATTATCATCCATGCCCAATGTAAAAGTTGGTCAGGATATTAATGGCAAGTTGGGGCGCATCTATAAATTAAGCACCTTTCCTTCCACTTTTGTATATGATAACAGGGGTGTTTTGGCAAAGGCCTATGTTGGAAATATTGGTATTCCTGCTATAATGGATGCTGTAAAATAATCAGGATAATTTATTTCGTCAAAATGCCGTCTGATTAATCTAAAGGCATATTATTACCTAATCCATGAACTCTTTTCATTCTTTTCTTATTGTGGCTGCAATGCCCTTAACTTTGCACCGCAAATAAATTCCTTAAAATAATTTAAATTTTTATCATGAAAATTACTGTAGTAGGCGCCGGTGCCGTTGGAGCCACCTGTGCTGATAATATCGCCCGCAAAGAATTGTGTGACGAATTGGTATTATTGGATATTAAAGAAGGTATCGCCGAAGGCAAGGCCATTGATATGATGCAGACAGCCGCCTTATTAGGTTTTGATACCAAAATAATTGGCAGTACGAATGATTATACAAAAACCGCCGGCACGGATGTGGCAGTAATCACCTCAGGTATTCCACGTAAGCCAGGCATGACCAGGGAAGAACTGATCGGCATTAATGCGGGAATCGTTAAAGGGGTTACACAAAATATTTTGCAGCATTCCCCGGATGCCATCATCATTATCGTTAGCAACCCGATGGATACAATGACTTCACTGGCGCTGCAATCGAGCGGTTTGCCTAAAAACAGGATCATTGGCATGGGCGGCATTTTAGACAGTGCCCGTTTTAAATATTATTTATCTTCCGCCATTGGTTGCCCTTCTACGGATTTACAGGGTGTGGTAGTAGGAGGCCATGGAGATACCACTATGATACCTTTAACAAGATTAGCAACCTACCAGGGTTCACCGGTAAGCAATTACTTAGATGCGGAAACTTTGAAAAAAGTAGCTGCTGATACAATGGTTGGCGGAGCTACATTGACCGGACTGTTAGGCACATCTGCCTGGTATGCGCCAGGCGCCGCCGTAGCGGCATTGGTAGAAAGTATTGTGAGGGATGAGAAAAAATTATTTACCTGCTGCGTTAGCGTTGACGGTGAATATGGACAAAAAGATATTTGCATCGGTGTTCCTGTGATCATTGGAAGAAATGGCGTGGAAAAAATTATTGATTACAAATTAAATGAAGAAGAGCAGGCTGCATTCAACAAGAGTGCGGATGCGGTGAGGAATATGAACAGCGTGTTGAGTACATTAAGTATTTAATTTTTTTCGGGCAGGGAAGCACGAGGCGAAACCGAAATATGGGAAGCATAGTTTTATTATGTTTATACCGATTTTTTATCGGGGCTTCCTTCTATACAACCATTCTTTTTTTG
>JANOTW010000603.1:0-2496 GCA_031416575.1 Ferruginibacter sp. | reverse complement strand
GGGCTGCTTTGATATGATTATTTTACTCTCATGGTATGCTAAATAAATTGCAGCTACAACCAAAACTTCTTTATTTGCTGAACTTTTTAGCGCCGCAAAGGTAGGGGGATTTACTGGAATTACAAACACATGTCGAATATGTCTGATGCCTGATTTTGGGATGTCAGATTTTTATGTCTGATTTCTGATTTGAAGATGTCTGATTTCCATTGACCGGGATGGTTTCCGCTGTAATTGCAGATTAACATTTTGTGGTGCATTGCAGGAACAGGCCGCGGCATGTTCCTGCCGGTGTGGGTAACGTTTCTTGTGCAGGAGATACCAGCTATTCAAAAACGGCTAACATTAATCAAAAAGATCCGAAGACAAATACCGGTCTCCCCGGTCGCAAACTATAAATACAATCACGCCTTCTTTCAGTTCATTGGCAAGTTGTATTGCGGCATGTGCGGCCCCACCACTGCTCATACCACTAAAAATGGCTTCTTCCCTTGCCAGGCGCCTGGTCATGATACGGGCATCCTTTTCATCAATTTCAATAATGCGGTCAACCCTGCTTTTGTCAAATATGGTGGGTAAATAGGCTACGGGCCATTTGCGTATGCCGGGTATTTTGGAGCCATCCGTTGGCTGGCATCCTACTATTTGTATGTTAGGGTTTCGTTCTTTTAAATATTTTGACACCCCCATGATGGTGCCAGTGGTACCCATCGAAGATACAAAATGAGTGATCTTACCATTGGTGCCGTTCCATATTTCGGGGCCCGTGGTATTGTAATGCATCAACGGGTTATCGGCGTTGCCAAACTGGTTCAACATCAGATAACCACCCTTGGCCACCTGCGTATTGGCATAATCTATCGCCCCTTCCATAGAATTCGCTTTGGGCGTAAGAACTACTTTTGCCCCGAAGGCTTCCATGGTCAACACCCTTTCCCGGGTGGCGTCTTCCGGCATTACCAATTCTATTTCCACGCCAAACAAACTTGCTATCATGGCAAGGGCGATACCTGTATTACCACTGGTTGCTTCTATCAATTTAATACCATCGGTTATCTCCCCACGGTCAATGGCGCCTTTGATCATGCCATATGCAGCCCTGTCTTTTACACTCCCCCCCGGATTATTCCCTTCCATTTTTCCATAAATGGTTACGTTTTTATTGATAGGGATTTTTTTTAATTCCACCAGCGGTGTATTTCCAACAAGGTCTAATATGCCTGCCATGATCGTAAATTGTTAATCCGTAAATTATTGTTCAGTCGCGAATTTCGCCACAAATATATAAGCAAAAGCAATGTGCCATACCTTGGTGATTGTTGAAATGCGATAATTTTATTTGGGATAAGGAAATCAAACTATATGAAAGCGGGATTTACCGAAACGATTTAATTATTAAATTTTTTAACTTCTTTTTGAGGATTTGAAATACATTTGACAAAATAAAATTTAAAGTATGAAAAAATATTGCTTTGTATTATCACTTTCCCTTATTGGTTTTGCATGTGGCAACCAAACCAATTCTACCGAAACAAAAGACAGCGCCCAAACAACCACCTCCATTATGGACAACCCTGATTATGATAAAGGACTCAACCTTATAGCGAAATCGGATTGTTTAACCTGCCATAAACTAAGAGACGTATCAATAGGGCCGGCGTACGGAGCAGTAGCCGCCAAATACGAGAATACCGAAAATAACATCAGCATGCTGGCAGATAAAATAATTGCGGGCGGGCAAGGTGTTTGGGGACAAATACCAATGGCGGCACATCCGCAAATCAGCAAGGCAGATGCTATTGCCATGGTAAAATATATATTATTACTAAAAGAAGAAAAAAAATAAATATGAAAAATTTCATCACAATACTTTTCATTTCTACGGGATTTTTAAGCAGTTGCAATAATGCGGAAAATACCTCGGCAACAAGCGAAGTTGCTGATACTGCCACAACTAAAACAGATAGCGCTGCCAGTGATGGCTGGGTTTCATTATTTGATGGAAGCACTACCGCAGGATGGCATAGTTATGGAAAAGATAAAGCCGGCGAAAGATGGAAAATCGCTGATGGCGCTTTATCCATAGACACCACCATCAAATCGGGAGGTGACCTTGTAACCAATGCGGAATACGGGAATTTTAATTTAAAGCTTGAATGGAAAATAGCCCCCAAAGGAAACAGCGGAGTAATTTTTTATACGAATGAAGATACCGCTAAATATAAAGCCACCTATAATACAGGACTTGAAATGCAGGTGCTGGACAATGATGGCCACCCCGACGGAAAAATAATTAAACACAGGGCGGGTGATTTGTATGATCTGATTTCCTGCTCAAAAGAAACCGTAAAACCGGTGGGTGAATGGAATGAAGTAGAAATCATGTCGAAGGATGGTAAACTGGATTTCTTCTTAAACGGAACAAATGTTGTTTCTACCACCATGTGGGATGACAACTGGAAAAAAATGGTAGCAGGAAGTAAGTTTAAAACGATG
>JANOTW010000602.1:0-3034 GCA_031416575.1 Ferruginibacter sp. | reverse complement strand
AAGCTATGGTTTTAGAATATGGGATGGAAAAATTTACGGGAAAAACTACGGAAGCAGTCTCCTATTATTTAAAAGGGGATGCTGAATCTCAAAATAGAAAAACTTTTGGATCAGTTTACGATACTGAATATTTAATTCTACATGAAATAAGTTTAAATCCAAAAGGGGAATCCTCAGATTCTATTCTTGATGAATACCATGAAATAGAAATTAATGCAATCATAACTATTAAGAAAAATTCCGAACGATTACATTTTACATATGTTTTGAATGATGAAAATGGGGAACCTCTTTTTACTTTTTCTCATGCAAGCGGAAATATAAAAATGATGAATGGACATAATCATTTAAAATGTATTTTACCAAAAGGGTTTCTAAATATTGGGACATACTATTTATCAGTTTATGTTATTGAAGATTCAAAGGTTTCCATATTCGTTGAAAAAGATATTGTACCATTTAACATACAGGAAGGTGAAAGAAGTATTGGCAGTTGGATGGGAAAAGAGCCTGGCTTTATAAAGCCAATTTTTGAATGGGAAATAACGTCATAAAGAATATAATATATGAAGCAATATTCTAAATCATTTTTAGAGAGGTTATTTTCGGCTATTGCCAATAAAATGGGGTATGTGAAAATTAGTTACAATAATACTGAGCTTTACAGCAAGAATAATTTATTACACAATTTTTATGCAATACTTAATCAAATTAATTTCATACCAAAGCATATTGTCGATGTTGGAGCTAATCACGGTAGTTGGACAAGAGAAACACTCAAATATTTCCCTGACGCTTATTATACATTATTAGAGCCACAAAATAAACTGCAAGCTTCAATTAATGATATATTGCAAAAAAATACTAAGGTTAAATTTCATGCTGTAGGTGCGGGGGACCAGCCAGGTTGTTTTATGTTTACCATTGTTGACAGGGATGATAGTTGTTCTTTCATCTATAGTGAGGAACAAGCCAGAATGCAGGGATTTACACAAATTGAAATTCCAGTGGTTACGTTAAATGATTTTTTACCTGGAACAAATTTACCCATACCGGAAATAATAAAAATTGATGCGGAGGGTTTAGATTTGAAAGTACTTTCGGGCGCTAATAATTTTTTCGGGATAACTGAAATATTTATGGTAGAGGCGGCAGTTATGAATAAAACCATTGATAATAGCGTTCTAATAATTATGACCTTTATGGATCGGCATGGATATCGTCTATTTGACTTTACGGATTTAAATAGAACGTCAAAACATAGCGCATTATGGCTCGTCGAATTGGTATTCATAAAAAAAGAGGGAATTATTGACAAAACTATCAATTCCTATATCTAAATAATGATCAGATTTACCAAAACATATGTACCCCTTTTGAAGAGTACAGCAGTATCTTAAAAAAGGCTTGGGGATAAAGCCTGGATCACTTTCAATGATGAGGTGATACAGGAACTTATAGTTAAACTAAAGGAATATCTGGGCGTGGAAAACTTAAGGTTACGAGTAAACCAACTGTAGAGTTGCAAAATAGCATTAAAAATGAGGGTAATAAACTACGGCAACGAAATGACACCAGCAAAAGAGCTGCAAGGGCATATAATTAATTATACATTAGATATGGTAGAGAGAGATAAGAATGCCTCAATTTTATAGGTTATATAGTGTTCCAGCATTTTTTTAATGTGAGAAAAAGGAAAATAAGTTTATGATACCATTGCTATCCGTTTGCCTTATTACTTACAATCATGTAAACTATATAAAGCAGGCAATAGAAGGAGTGATGCTGCAGCAGGTTAATTTCCCTTGGGAATTGATTATTGCAGATGATTGCTCCACTGATGGAACCAGGCAAATAGTAGAAGCCTGGCAAAAAGAGTACCCGGATTTTATAAAACTTATTTTACAAAAAAAAAATGTAGGTGCAGCTCAAAATTGGATGGACCTGATCACTTATCCGCAATCTAAATACATTGCTTATTTTGAAGGTGATGATTACTGGAAGGAACCTAATAAACTACAAAAGCAAGTTGATTTTTTAGAAGCTAATGATGGATATGCTATATGTTTTCACAGAGTGTATGAATTAACAGAAGGTAAAGAACCAGAACTTTCCAATTTAAATACTTCTCTTAACGAGGAAACTTATACCATTGAAGATCTTGCAAAAGGCAATATCATACATACCCCTTCTGTTGTATTTAGAAACGGCCTGTTTAAAGAATTTCCAGTATGGTTTAAAGATTCGCCGGTGGGGGATTATGTTTTACATATGCTTAATGCGAGGCACGGGAAAATTAAATATTTTCCCGAACCAATGGCTGTTTACAGGAGGCATTCCGGTGGAGTTTTTAGTAGCAAATCATCTGAGTATGTTTATATAAGATGGTTGAAGGTGCTGGTTTATTTGATGTCTGAATTTGAGGGAAATACAAAAGAAATTTTGAATAAACATCATAGTCAAACACTATTCCGGTTAGCGGAAATTTATAAATTTAATGGTGAGTATGATAATTTAGCAGATATTTTATCCACCGCCCTCTGTAAGGATTCAACAAAAACCAGGGAATGGCTCATGGAAAATTATATCCCGCTCTTAAAACAAGTAAATTCGTTTCCAAAAAGTATTCGGGGTATTCTTAAATTTTTGTTGAAAGAATGTAGAAAAAAACGTATTTCTTTTATTACCTATTGCAAGTATTCCCTTTATTACTTCTTTCGATAAAATTTGCACCCAATATATTTTGAATCCTGTACTTAAAATAAATTTTACTGACTTTTGGGAACCCTTTGATAAAAAAGACAATTTTTTTTATAAACTTTTGTCAGAAAAATATACCATTGAACTTTCGGAAGGTCCTGAATTCCTTTTTTATTCCAGCTATGGACAGGATTATTTAAAATACAACTGCATCCGTATTTTTTATGCCAGCGAAAATTTGCGCCCCGATTTTTTGCAATGCGACTACGCACTAAGTTTTGATTATAATAAGAAGGCTAATCACTACAGGCTGCCACTTTACCACCTCTATATA
>JANOTW010000601.1:0-1641 GCA_031416575.1 Ferruginibacter sp. | reverse complement strand
AATTAGACTGGATGCTACCTGCTCCTGCACAGGGTGCTATCATGATGGTATGCAGGGAGAACGATGAATTTTGTTTAGAAGCCTGCTCGAATTTTAATGATTCTGTTACTGCATTGTGTACAAAGATTGAACGGGATTATTTAAGGTTCTTACTCGGCGGATGCTCCACTCCCATCAGTGCATTGGCAGAAGTAAAGGATGGTGATCTACATTTTAAGGGAAATATTTTTTCCCCGGATGGAAAAGAAAAAGCAGAAATAGAATTGAATTGTCCTGTTGATGATTGCGGAGATAATTTTGGAACAATTGCCGCACAACAAATATTAATTAAAGGCGCTGATAGAATTGTAGAAAGTCTTCGTAAATAAATTATGGCTAAACCAATAAACATATTAAGCACCAGGCCAATTGATCCATCGCTGATAGAAACAGCAGGATCAAAAGGTATTTTTATTGAAGTAAGATCATTTATTGAAACCACACCTCTGCAATCAACTGAATTAGTACAGGAAATTGAAAATGTATTAAGCAGGTCTGCAACAGTTATTTTCACCAGTATGAATGCTGTTGATGCAGTAGCTAAATATTTGAATGGACATAAACCGCATTGGAAGATTTACAGTATCGGCAATACATCAAGCCAGTTAGTAAAGAAGCATTTTGGCGAAAAAAGCATTGCCGGTACAGCTTATAATGCAGCAGACCTGGCCGGACTAATTGTAAAAGACAGAGAAACTGACAAAGTGATCTTTTTTTGCGGAAACCAACGAAGGGATGAGTTACCTCAAATTCTCAGTAACAATAACATTGCTGTTACAGAAATTGTAGTATACAAAACAACAGCAGTTCCATATAAAATTAATAGGAATTATAATGGTATACTTTTTTTTAGTCCCAGTGCAGTAGAAAGTTTTTTTTCAAATAATTCGATCAATGAACAAACAATTTTGTTTGTTATTGGTAATACAACTGCCGAAGCAATAAAACCATTTATAAATAACAGGATCATTATCGCATCAACAACGGGCAAAGAAAACCTGGCCGAACAAATGATAGAATATTTTACTTGAATGAGTTAATTTTTAACTTTTCGCCATTACCCATTCACAATTGACCAACGACAAAATAAAATGACACAACTAAAAAACGATTTACTATTAAGAGCCCTTCGCCATGAAGTGGTAGAACGGCCACCGGTATGGATGATGAGGCAGGCCGGAAGGTATTTGCCGGATTATTTAAAACTGAAAGCAAAATATGATTTCTTTACCCGTGTACAAACACCCGAACTGGCCTGCGCAATTACTTTGCAGCCAGTTGACAAGGTTGGTGTTGATGCGGCTATCATCTTTTCGGACATATTGGTCATACCAAAGGCAATGGGCCTGGAAGTGCTGATGGAAGAAGGCACGGGACCATCATTACCTAAAATCATTCAAACAAAAAATGATATTGATGCATTGATCACCGAAGATGCTGAAGAAAGCTTAAAATATGTTTTTGATGCATTAGCATTAACCAAAAGAGAATTAAATGGCAGGGTGCCGCTTATTGGCTTTGCAGGTGCACCATGGACCATTTTATGCTATATGGTAGAAGGCAAAGGAAGCAAAACATGGGATAAGGCAAAACAATTTGCTT
>JANOTW010000600.1:0-8605 GCA_031416575.1 Ferruginibacter sp. | reverse complement strand
CCGTATTGCAGTTTGTGCTTTGACAGAAATATGATCTTCAACTTACCAAAGACATAAAAACAGAGGCAAATGATATGGTATAAATTTCTGGACTATTTTTTCTTTTGCTTCCACACAAGCATTATGTTGTTCAATATATTTGGATGGATGTTTCCGAAGACAAGAAAAATAAACCTGGTTACGCTGCTGTTAACGGCATTCTCCTGGTTTGTATTGGGCATTTGGTATGGGTGGGGTTATTGTGTTTTTACCGACTGGCACTGGGATGTAAGGCAGCATCTTGGATACGATGACAGATCAAACTCTTACATTCACTTTCTTATATTAAAACTTACCGGTATTAATTTAAAACCTCAGTTGGTGGATAATGTTGTTTTAATTGGGTTCCTCCTGAGTTTAGTTATGAGTATCTGGCTTAATGTAAGAAGTGGGCGGAGGAAAAAGAAATCCATGCCTGGCAGTGTTACTTTGTAAATGTAATGATCAAATGTTCAGAATAAAAAATATGCTTTTATGGTTAGTAATTTCGCTCTGCTGCGGATATGGCTGTACATCCGGAAACAAAAACAAACCGGCAATAATCAACGATACGCTGGCCATACAAAATTTAGATATTACCATACCGGGCAGTTTCAGTACGCAAACAGATTTGTATTTTGATAGCTCATTAATTGATAGCTTTCTTTTTAAATACAAGGACTTTGAAACAGTTAAAAGCGAATTAAAATATTTTTATAGCGTAAGGAAGTATGCCCTTGCCTGGTTTAACAACAATGGCATTACTGAGCAGGCAGAGCAATTGTACAACAGGATGCTACATTTAAAAAAAGATGGATTGCCCGACAGCACACTTTATCAAACAGCATTAATAACATTGTTTGAAAGCGATATTAAAGATGAAACAAGATATGAAGTTGATATCATGCTGACTGCACAATACTTTCATTATAGCCGTATTATTTATGAGGGCTTACCCGAAAAAGTTACTACATCCCTTCAATGGTTTATACCCCGAAAAAAAATAGCATTGGAAGCGCTGTTAGATTCATTGCTTCAATCACCCGCTGCTGATATTTTTGGGCATGAGCCTGTTTACCATCAATACCCGTTATTAAAAGCGCAGCTTGCTCTTTACCGGCAGTTGGCCGAATCAGATAAAGGCATTATGATAATTGCAGATAAAAAGTTGTATGAACCCGGTGATTCTTCCTCCTTTATTCTATCTGTAAAAAACAAACTTGAAGTATTAGGGGATTTAACGCACAATGATAAATCAAATGCTTTTGATACCACATTGCAATCTGCGGTAAAGGACTTTCAAAAAAGGCATGGTATAACTGAAAATGGAATTATCGCCCCCGTCTTTTTAAAAGAATTAAATACCTCGATCAATGATCGTATAAGGCAGATAATAATCAATATGGAACGTTGCCGGTGGATTCCTGAAAAAGTAGCGGGGGAATACCTGGTAGTAAATATTCCAGACTTTCGCCTCCATGCCTTTCTGGATGATTCACTATTGTGGAGTATGAATGTAGTTGTTGGCCGTGAACTGAGAAAAACAGTTGTTTTTAATGATGAAATAACTCATCTCGTTTTCAGTCCTTACTGGAATATCCCTCCGGGCATTTTGCGCAAAGATGTATTACCGGCTATTCGCCGTAACAAAAATTATCTTGCTAAAAATAATATGGAGATTGCCGGATATGATGGCGGCACACCACGCATACGGCAAAAGCCAGGTAAAAATAATCCGTTGGGGGGCGTAAAATTCATGTTCCCCAATAGCCATCTTATTTACCTGCACAACTCACCCTCCCGATCGCTTTTTGAGAAAGAGGACCGGGCCTTCAGCTCGGGATGCGTAAGGCTGGAAGATGCTGAAAAACTTGCCCGCTACTTACTCAGGCATCAACCGGAGTGGACCGATGCTGCCATTGAAAATGCCATGAACGCAGGCAAAGAACAATATGTGGATTTAAAAAAAGTAATGCCTGTTTTCCTGGTGTATTTTACAAGTTGGGTAGATAATAATGGAAAATTAAATTTCAGGAAAGATATTTATGGCAGGGATAAAGCGCTGCACGCAATGATGTAAAAATAATAGTTGTAAAAATTAAAAACATGAACATGAAAAATAATGAAATATTCTGGAAGGAACTGTATCCAAAATTGGGGCATCTTTTTTATGCAGTGGCATTTGCAGACGGTACCGTTAAAACTGCTGAAGTGGAAAAACTGAAAAAAACAGTAAAGGAACGGTGGCTGCAGGTGGAAGAAAGCAATGACGAATTTGGATCAGATGCCGCTTTTCAAATCATTGCTGTATTTGACTGGCTGGCGGCAGAGCAAATTTCGGCTGATGAAGCTTATAGTATATTCGCCGTATTTGTCAGGAAAAACCACAAATGGGTAGATGCTGGACTGAAAGAAAATATTTTGCAAACAGCAGTTGATATTTCGGTAGCCTTCAGGGGGAAAAATAAAGATGAACATGCTGTCATTAAAAATCTAAAATCGTTGTTAGCCGGGAAATCCTAAAGTGCGATTTTTTAATCTGTAATGAAATACTGTAAGTAACTTCTATTAATAACATATTAGATCAAACAATGTTAATACCTGGAAACAATGGCGCAGTTGCTGTAAGCAATAGAATCTTATCGGTTCTGGTTAATGCAGGGATTACGTAATTTAATTAAAGAAGGGGGAAGACAATAAAACCAATAACACGGACCGGTCTTTTTTTAAAAATTATATTGTCCAAAAAATAGTCTGGACAATTATTGCACTATCGCTGGTGGTGGTTGCTAATATTTACCTCCACAAATTCGCAGAAGGAATGCTAATATTAACAATCATGAAGGGAAATAAGAGCAATATAACAGTTACAAAAGCATCAGGTCATAATGAACCATTTTCAATTAAAAAGCTGAAAAACTCCCTGTTAGCGGCCAAAGCAACAACAGATGAAATTAATTCGATTGTTGAAACGCTGTTGCCAAAATTATATCAGGGCATCAGCACCCAAAAAATTTATAAAGAAGCATTCAGGTTACTTCGCCATCACTCAAAACATCACGCTGCCCGTTACCATTTAAAAAGAGGAATGATGGAACTTGGCCCATCGGGCTTTCCCTTTGAAAAATTTATTGGTGAACTATTCAAACACCAGGGATATACTGTTGAGGTGGGAAAAATATTGCAGGGTAAATGCGTTACCCATGAAATTGACGTGATTGCCTTAAAAGAAAAACAAATAAACCTTATCGAATGCAAATACCGAAATCAATCCGGCCTTGCCGTAGATGTTAAAACACCGCTTTATATCCACGCAAGATTTGAAGATGTATTAGCGAATGGGTTGATTAGTAACAAGGGAAAGGCTTTTACAGGTTGGGTTGCCACCAATACAAAATTTACGGACGATGCTATAGCATACGGGAACTGTAAAGGGATGCAATTGCTTGGTTGGGATTATCCTGTAAACAATTCGCTAAAGAATTTGGTTGACCGTTCGGGTTTGTATCCGCTAACCTGCCTCACGTCACTTACCAGCCATGAAAAGCAGTGGTTGCTTGCAAATGGCTTTGTGCTGGTAAAAGATATTTATACTAATCAACAGTTACTATTAAAAGCAGGTGTAAAAGAAATAAGAATAAAAGCCGTGATGGATGAAGGAGCAAAACTTTGTATTTTAAATGAATAATACCGGCATTGATTCAAATAACGGGAGAGAAAGGTTAGATTGCCAAAAAAATGAAACAGTAATCAATATTTTTTTTGTATGGCTGTCAACATTTTCTGAAAATAATTTTCAAGAATTTGCCATGATCCCTTTTTCAATATGACTGTAGAAAACATTTATAATTCAATTCTGGTAAAATATTTATACTGCACAAGGGATAAAAACGAAAGGAAAAATTATTGTCCAGGCAGTGAAGCAATGAGCATCATCGTTGCATCGCCCTCTTGTACTTAATACCATTGGGCAACTTTAATTACGTTTTAAATTAATTCCAGAGCGTATTTTATTTGGTTATTGTACAAAATAAATATCACTAATTTATCCCTTGCGCAGTATAATTCCAAACTGTACCTTAATTAATACGATAGTAGAAATCAAATATTGGAAATCAAACGATATGCATTTCTAAAACAAAAATTTATTATGCTCTTAAACAAAAAAATACCGTTTAAATACCTCTTTGGCCAGATAAAATACGATTTATTACGGGTGCTGATTTTATCCGCTTCTTTTTTTATAATAAAAACGTTCATCATTGCTTATCCCCCATTGCCTGTAGTTTTACCGGCTATTCTGGGAACAAGTATTTCCCTGTTACTGGCATTCAAGCTTAATCAATCTTATGACCGGTGGTGGGAAGCAAGGAAAATATGGGGTGAAATAAACAATGATTCCCGTTCTCTGATTTTGGAGATCAAAGGATTCATACCTGACACATCATTGAGGGAAAATCAAACGCAATTATTATTAAGGCAAATGTCTTTCAGGCAAATTGGCTGGTGCTATTGTTTAGGGCAGGCATTACGGGCGCAAAACCCTGTTGAAAATTTAGAAGGGTTCGTATCACAAAAGGAACTTGATGAATTAGAAGGCCAAAATAATAAAGCGCTGTATTTATTGATGCTGCAAATGAATGATTTAAAAAAACTCCATCGCGATAATTCAATAAACGACTATCAGCAAATAAAAATTCAGGATACCATTACCAGGTTATGTAATTCAATGGGAAAATCCGAAAGAATAAACAGCACGGTTTTTCCGGCCACTTACGGGAAATTCATTCGTTTTTTTATTTACTTATTTCTGGCCACTCTTTCTATGGTGCTGGTTGAAACCGCAGGAATATGGGAAATACCAATATTAATAATTATTGCAACTCCTTTCTTTCTGCTTGAAAAATCGGCAGTACTTATGCAAGACCCGTTTAGAAACAGGCCTACGGATACGCCTGTAACTACTATTGCAAGAAACATTGAAATAAATATCAAACAACTTTTACATGAAAAAGATGTACCCCAACCTCTACAGCCTGAAAGTTTTTATTTAATGTAAATAAATCAAAAGAACAGGATTTGATAACTAATGTTCATCAAATAAAATGAAAATGAATTACCAATCAGCCGAAGAAGCAGTAAAGGCAATAAAAAGCGGCCACAGGGTTTTTGTGCATGGAAGCGCAGCAACACCATTACAACTTTTAAAAGCCCTGTTCAAAAGAAACCATGAATTGAAAAATGTAGAATTAACCAGCATCAGCACATTGGGTGATGCGGTATTTAACCAACCGGATTTTGGTAATAGTTTTTTCATCAATTCATTTTTTGTTTCTAAAAATGTAAGGGAAATTGTAAACACTGAGCATGGCGATTATATCCCTGTTTTCCTCAGCGAAATCAACCAGTTATTTGAGAAAGCAATTTTACCATTAGATGTAGCATTGGTGCATGTATCTCCGCCGGATAAACATGGTTTTTGTTCATTAGGCACTTCAGTTGATATTGCCCGGTCTGCAATAAAAAATGCCAAACATGTAATTGCACAGGTAAACAAACAAATGCCCCGTACACATGGCGATGGCATCATCCATATCAGTGAAATAAATGCGCTGGTAGAAATAGATGAACCATTACCGGAAGTAAGTTATCAGCATAAGATAAATGAAACCACTCTTACCATCGGCAGGTATTGTGCTGAATTGATTGATGACCGTTCTGCTTTGCAAATGGGTATTGGCGCTATACCTGATGCAGTTCTTTCCTGCCTTCATAACCATAAAGACCTCGGTGTTCATACAGAAATGTTTTCCGATGGAATTATTCCTTTAGTGGAAAAAGGAATTATCACCAATAAATACAAAAAGAAACACCGGGGTAAAATTGTAACCAGTTTTGCCATCGGTACAAAAAAGCTGTATGATTTTATTGATGATAATCCGCAGGTGGTTTTTTTAGATATAGATTATGTAAACGATACCAAAGTAATCCGTGCCAATCCGGGAGCAGTAGCCATTAATTCGGCTATTGAAATAGATATTACCGGGCAGGTTTGTGCTGATTCTATCGGCACTTATCAATACTCCGGCGTTGGCGGGCAAATGGATTTTATGAGAGGTGCTGCTTTATCGGATGGCGGCAAGCCCATCATTGCATTAACTTCCACCACAAAAAATGGCCAATCTAAAATAGTTCCCTTTCTTAAAAATGGTGCAGGTGTTGTAACCACAAGGGCACATGTACATTATGTGGTTACTGAATTTGGCGTAGCTTATTTATTCGGAAAAAATTTAAGGCAGAGAGCAATGGCTTTAATGAACTTAGCCCACCCCATGCACAGGGAATGGTTGGAGAAGGAAATAATAATGCGATTCGGAAAATAAAAAAACGGTTGCTTTTTACAATTCACAAGCCGGAATGAATTTTTTAATAAACGGCAGTCTAAAATAAAAAAATGAATAATTTATATCTTAACATTCCGGGTTTTGCCGCATGTGCTGCTGTTATTGTTTTTAGTGGCACAAAGCTGGCTAAATATGGCGATAAAATCGCCGACCTCACAGGAATGGGAAAGGCCTGGGTAGGACTTATTTTAATGGCATCAGTTACCTCCTTGCCGGAATTGATAACTGGTATCAGTGCAGTAGCCATCGTTAAAGAACCTGACCTGGCAGCCGGTGATATTTTTGGCAGTTGTGTATTTAACCTGCTCATACTTTCTGTGTTGGATGCCCGGATAAAACAACCCCTTTTATCTATGGTTAAATCCAGCCATATAGTAGCGGCCATTTTTGGGATTATTTTATTAACGGTGGCAGGAATGGCCATCTATCTGTCTCATGAAATTCCTTCTGTATTATGGATAAGCAGTTTTACATTTGTTCTGTTTGGAATTTATTTAGTAGCAGTATGGGGTATTTTTAAATATGAACAGGCCGCACTTATTGAATCGCCACCTGCAACAATTTCTCATTCCCCTTCCCATTCTGCCGACCTTAAAAAAGCTATTGGCGGCTATGCCCTCCATGCATTAATTGTAGTAGGCGCTGCCGTATTCCTTCCATATTTTGGTGCGCATATTGCGTCACATACAGGTTTGGGCAATTCCTTTTTCGGCACTTTATTCCTGGCTGCCGCCACGTCTTTACCGGAGTTGGTAGTTTCCTTGGCTGCATTAAGAATGGGCTCATTTGATATGGCGGTTGGAAATTTATTAGGCAGCAATGTGTTTAATATGTTTATCCTCGGTATAGATGATGTTTTTTACAGAGAAGGTTCTTTATTTAAAGCTATATCCCCTTCTCATTTGGTATCTGTATTTATCATCATTATTATGACGGCAGTAGTAGGGCTGGGCCTTCTTTTTAAACCAAAGAAAAAACAAGCATGGCTTTTAAGCCTTGATACTTTTATTATTGTTCTTTTATACCTGGCACTTATCATTTACTTATTCATAAAAAAATAAAAAAGGCACAAATGGGAAAATACGACATACGGGTTATTGAAACGATAGCGATTATTGTGGTTTTTATTACAACCATGATATTTACAAACAGCATTATAAAAAAAGTATTAAAGAAATATAAGACTGAATTCCACAGGCGGAAAATAATAATTAAAATTATTAACGCTGTTATTGTTCTCACTGCTATTATCTTTCTGCTGGCTGTTTGGGGTATCAAACAATCGGAGTTACTTGTTTTTTTAACTACTATTACAACAATACTCGGTATCGCTTTTTTTGCACAATGGTCAATACTTTCAAATATTACTTCAGGTTTAATACTGTTCTTTGGCCATCCGTTAAGAATCGGAGATGAAATCAGGCTGACTGAAAAGGATTACGAAGTGGAAGGAAAAGTTGTAGATATATCTCTTTTCTTTATTCATATAAAGAAAAACACTGATGAAAATATTACGGTTCCAAATTCAATGGCACTTCAAAAAAATATATTAGTTAAAAATCGAGATGAAAAAAAGAATGAAAAACTATAAAACAGCAGTAATCCTGATTTCATTATATATTTCGTCAATTAACGTGACGGGGCAAAAAAAATATGAGAGGGAATATGATCTGAAAAAAGAGAACGTTCCGGGTATGGCAATAACATTTATGGATTCGTGTTGCCCAAACAGCAAAGTAAAATGGTATGGCGAAGAAAGTTTAACGGGCAAAACAATTGAAGCCAAAATTAATTATAAAGGCTCTCTGTACAGTATTGAATTTGATACCTCAGGGTATATCCAGGATGTTGAGAAAAAAACCGGGATAGATGATATTCCCAAAAATGCCCGGTTGGCAATTGTAAATAAGTTAGACTCCATTTTCAGCAAACATAAAATTGAGAAAGTGCAGGTGCAATGGGTTGGATATAATCAAGCATTATACGAACTCATTGAAAAAAGAAACAGCACATTACCATATACTACCAATTACGAAATAGTAGTAAAAGGCAGAAAAGGAAAATCAACAAAAATGTACGAAGTATTATTCAGCATGGATGGAGTCATTTTAAGGGTTTCGGAAATTGTACAGAGGAATTCTGATAATTTAGATTACTGACAATGAAATGCATCTTCATTTTTG
>JANOTW010000599.1:0-3304 GCA_031416575.1 Ferruginibacter sp. | reverse complement strand
TGCTTATAGCGCACACTTGCTTCCGTTCCATCTAATGGTTCTTTAGTATGATACACTACGGCATCCGGCTCAAGGCCGATCGCCCTGAAAGAAGCATAGGCCTTATCTTCCCAATCTTTAACGGCGGCGGCAACCACCCGGTCAGGCAATACGGTTGTATCCACATGAATGAGCTCCGAAATAATTTTCAGCTTCTTCTTTTCGCCATCCCTGAACACCAGGTGCCGGTACACTGTTTTGGCATTGGCATCCGCTTTGGCAATAGCACCCTTGCGGATTGTTTTATAAATATGCTGGTGCTCGTGGCCACCCATAATGAGACGGATGCGTTTCATTTTACGCAATATATTTTCATCTTCGGCAAGGCTTAAATGTGTAAGGCCCACCACCAGATCCGATTGTCTTCTTACCTGCTTCCAGGCTTTTTTTATTGACGCAAGGTTATTGTTATACACTACCCACGGTTGCGGGTTAGTTTGAATAGTAGCGGTAACAAAACCGATTGTAAATTGATTGTGCAAAGAGGAAAGAACGAATGATGTTGGAATGATGATGGAATCAGGTTTCGTTCTGTAAAACGGCAACATCTGGCCATTGAAATTTTTATGCAGCACATCACTGCTAACCCATGCAAACTGCGATTCATTGATGCGCTGCTGCAAATCATTTTCAGGAATATCAAATTCATGGTTACCAAATGTTACCAGGTCAACACTCGTTTTATTCATAATGTCAACTATATGGCGGCCATTCACTCTTTGTCCGTCAATCTTAGTAGTGCCAATTACAGACGGGCTTACAAAGTCGCCTGCCATTACTACAAAAGTTTGATAGCGGGCCTCCTGTTGTTTTATCAGCGTGGCTACTCTCGCCATACCACCCACCCTGCCCTGGTTGAGCGGGCCAATCTCATAGACGTCATTTAATTGCAGGATACAAATGGTGTCGGGCGGCGTTTGGGAAAAACAATATGGCTGAATTAATAAAACCATCGCTGTTAACCAAAAATGCTGTTTCATTGTTGACATGATTTTAAGGTGATTAAAGATAATAATTTGTTGTAAGGTTGTAAATTGTAATAAATAAGGCGCTCAACTTTTGAAGAACCGATTAAAAACCGCCCAGCTACAGTAAACAATGCTTTCTGTAGCCAATCAAAAATAATTGAAAAAACATGAACACTCCTGTATTATCAGTAAGGGAAATACAACAGCATGATGTACCGCTAATAACCGAATACTGGCTTTCTGCCGAGCCTGCGTACCTGATGGCGATGGGCGTTGACCTTACTAAAATGCCCGGCAGGCAACAATGGATGAGTATGTTGCAGGAACAGATCAGCCTTCCTTACCAACAGAAGCAATCTTATTGCATTATCTGGCTGGCAGATGGCAAGCCAATAGGCCATAGCAACGTAAACAAAATAATTTTTGGCGAAGAAGCATACCTGCACCTGCATATCTGGCATGCACCAATGAGAAGCATGCACCTGGCAACCGGACTTATAAAACTGACCCTGCCTTATTTTTTCAACAATCTGCAATTAAAAAAGGTTTACTGCGAACCTTATGCACTGAACCCCCCGCCCAATAAAGCTTTGGCGAAAGCAGGTTTTGTATTTATAAAGGAATACATAACCACGCCGGGTACCTTAAATTTTGAACAGCCGGTGCGGCTTTGGGAGATTGGGCGGGAGGTGGTGATGGTGTAAATAAAATTCAATATTCCATAAAACAAAAAAAATGAGTAGCTACATCAACCAAAACCCCAGGCTTATTCTTCATCCATTACCGGTAGCTTTCCCTTCCATTAAAAAAATTTCCGGTATCCGGATAATGATTGTTTTCTTGCTGGCCACTACTACAATAACTGGTATTGCCGGGGTAAAAATCAATCAGCCCCCATTTAAAGTAATTGCGTTTTATACCGCAAAAAACGACCCGGCGCATATCAGCTTTGTGAGGGAAGCCAATAAATGGTTCCCACAAATGGCGGGGCGCTACCAGTTCAAGTATGATACTACCAGCAACTGGAATAACTTAAATGCCCGCTATCTTTCTCATTACCAGGTAGTAATTTTTTTAGACACCCGCCCGGAGGAACCAGCCCAACGTAAAGCTTTTCAATACTATATGGATCATGGTGGTGCATGGATGGGGTTTCATTTTGCTGGTTTTGCACTCACCCCTTCGCAATTTCCGATGGACTGGCCATGGTACCATCAACACTTTTTAGGGGCTGGTTCCTACGCAGGCAATACCTGGAGGCCAACAGCCACGGTTTTGCGGGTGGAAGATACTACGCACCCCGCAACCCGTCGTTTACCACCTACTTTTACATCTTCGCCCAATGAATGGTACAAGTGGGAGAATAACCTGCGTACCAATGCCGAAATAAAAATTTTACTTGCAATTGATACCTCAGGCTTTCCGGTAGGCACCGGGCCAAAGCAAAACGAAATCTGGCATACTGGATATTACCCGGTGGCATGGACGAACAAACAATATAAAATGTTGTACTTAAACATGGGCCACAATGATATTGACTATGAAAATAAAACCAACCGGGAGCTATCGCTAACTTTTAATAACCCCGTACAAAACAGGTTTATACTTGATGGGTTGCTGTGGTTAGCTTCCGGCAAAAAAAGCCGGTAAAACAAGGGCATTTTTAAAAGAAAGATAGTTTGCCACTAATGCATCAAACCATTTTAACCGAAGCTCATGAATAAATTATACTGCAATAAATTACGGTCAGTTTTTTTTGAAGAACAGTTGGTTCCGGTAGTTTTCACCAAAAGCCAAACCTGGTACCTAACTACCTATGTCCACTTGCAGTGATAAATCAACCTGAATTTTTCGGCCTGTCAAACGATGCCCATAGAGGGCAGGGGATTAACTTTGTACAATGGCCGATGTACACAGCACCGCAGTTAGAAGTTACAACATGAGCCGTATTAAAGGCAAGGATACAAAGCCTGAAATACTGGTGCGTAAATTCCTGCATGCGCAAGGCTTCCGCTACCGGCTACACGATAACAAACTCCCCGGCAAACCCGATATGGTATTGCCCAAATACAAAACTATAATTTTTGTACATGGCTGCTTCTGGCATGGACATGCTGATTGCAAATATTACGTAACCCCAAAAACCAGGACTGACTGGTGGCGAAATAAAATCAATGGCAATATTGCCAAAGATGGTAAAGCTATTGCTGCTTTAACAGCCCAGGGCTGGAAGGTTATTACTGTTTGGGAATGTGGGCTAAAAGCTGCGGTGGTTGAAAATACTTTGGCGGCACTGG
>JANOTW010000598.1:0-1544 GCA_031416575.1 Ferruginibacter sp. | reverse complement strand
CTGAAATAAAAAAAGCAGTGAAAGAAATGATTGATGCATTTGGCACTCAAAATTATATTGCAAATCTGGGGCATGGTATAACACCCAATGTACCGGTTGACCATGCCAAAGCATTTGTAGATGCAGTAAAAGAATACAAAGCGTGAATGGTCAGTGGTGCTTAAGTACCTGGATATTATTTGCCTGATAATTGACCTTTCACTATTGACAATATGAACATCAAAGAAAACTGGACAACTTACATACATGACCTGCAAAACCGCATTTGTTCTGCATTGGAACAGGTAGATGGTAAAGCAATATTTTTTGAAGATGTATGGGAAAGAGCCGAAGGTGGTGGCGGTAAAACAAGAGTGATTGCCAATGGAAATGTTTTTGAAAAAGGCGGCGTAAATACTTCGGTAGTGTTTGGCGATGTGACCGAGGTGATGCGTACACAGCTAAAAATTGATGGGGCAAAATGGTTTGCCTGCGGATTGAGTTTGGTTATGCATCCCCTAAATCCATTTGTACCAACAGTGCATTGCAATTACCGGATGTTTGAATTATATGATGAGCAGGATAATGTAATAGACAGGTGGTTTGGCGGTGGTACAGATCTTACACCATATTATTTGTTTGAAGAAGATGCTGTTCATTTTCACCAGGCTTATAAAAATATTTGTGATGATTTTGATGTATCGTTTTATCCAAAATTTAAAAAAGATTGTGATAATTATTTTGTGAACAAACATCGTGATGAGGAAAGAAGAGGCATTGGGGGAATATTTTACGATTATCAACGACCGGATGAAAACAGGAATGTTGATTTTTGGATGAACTTTGGTAAAACCTGTGGTAATGCTTTTATGGAAGCTTACATCCCGATTGTTGAGAAAAGAAAAAACTTAACATACACAACAGAAAATAAATATTGGCAGGAAATAAGAAGAGGCCGATATGTTGAGTTTAACCTGGTACATGACCGGGGAACATTATTCGGTTTAAAAACAAATGGCAGAACAGAAAGTATATTGATGAGCCTGCCGCCAACAGTAAGGTTTGAATATAACTATAAACCAAAACCGGGTAGCGAAGAAGATAAATTATTGCAGGCATGTTTACAACCCAGGGATTGGACTTAAAATTTAAAAATTATGTATTTACAAAAACGAAACAGGATTTTACGCCAGTCACCAGCTATCAGAAGCATGGTCGCCGAAACAATTTTATCACCGAACGATTTTATTGTTCCTTTATTTATAACAGAAGGAGAAAATATTAAACTGGAAATTTCTTCCATGCCAAATTATTACCGGCTTAGTATGGATAATACAGTGAAAGAAGTAAAGGAACTCTGGAGCATGGGATTAAAAAGCGTTTTACTTTTTGTAAAATCAAAAGATGAACTGAAAGATAACAAAGGAACTGAGGCGCTTAATCCGGATGGGCTGATGCAAAGAAGTATTAAAGCAATTAAAGATGCCTGTCCCGAAATGCTTATCATGACTGATGTAGCCTTAGATCCTTTTTCTTCCTACGGTCATGATGGCATTGTAGAAAAT
>JANOTW010000597.1:0-6373 GCA_031416575.1 Ferruginibacter sp. | reverse complement strand
TGTACTGAATACCATTGGGGAACTTTAATTGCGTTTTGTTAACCCATTCATAAATTCAGAACTCCCGGCCTGACTTCAAATCAAAATCATCGCTTTATATTATTTTCCGGAAAAACCCCAACGGGGTTAAATGTGAATAGCCCCGGGTGAAACCCAGGGAAATGAACGAAAAAATCAGGCACAAATACAAACCCAAACCCCAAAGGAGTAACATTATTGGCTACAAAAAATCCTTAACCAAATGACATTGCCCTGTATTAGGCCTTCTGCCATTAACTGCGCCTGATGAACCGCCCAGTATAACGCAATTAAAGTTCCCCAATGGTATGCGGTACAAGAGGGCGATGCAACGATGCCCCACATAGCTGCTTCTTCGTTGGGCCAACAAAACTGCAACTCACTTTTATTACCCTTGCGCTGTATAATAAAAAAAGCTGCCATATTATGTGCAGCATTTTTTGTTTTATTTTAATAATCTAATATTTAAGGACCCCATCAATGATATGCACAACTCCATTAATGCCCAATATATCTTTTTTAGTAATAGCAACCGGTGCGGCATTTGTTTTGCCTTTTAATTTAGCTCCATTTTCAGATGATGTAATTGTACGCCCTGCCCCCAATGCTGTTTGCGGGGTTTGTTTATTGCCAAAATCATTCGAAAATATGCGAAGGCTGTTGAAGTAATGATACCTTACTATTGAATCTACGCTGCCAACCGTTGCAGAGGCTATAGCAGTACTTGTCAATCCGGCGCTTGCCATAGCCGCATCTGTTGGTGCCAGTATAGAGAAAACTGAAGTGCCTGATAGCTGGACCCATCTGTTAGCCTTCGTTAATGCTGCAATAAAAAGTGAATGTTGCCCCGTGCTGGTAAGAATTGATTGTAACGATCCAAATAAATTTGGCGGAATGTTCACCCTGTTTATCACGTGGACCAGCCCATTGGATACCGCTTTATCACCTTCAGTAATTTTACTTCCATTAATAAAAAAATCATTCCCGTTTCTTCCAACATATACGCTGGTGCCTTGCTGGGTTGTACGGGGAAAACTATTTTGTGCGATCATATCAACCGTTGCGAACCTCGCATTAATGATGTGGTAGGTAAGTAAATAATTTGCCGTGCCCTGGGTCATTTTGTTAATAGAGTCCGCTGAAATACCAGCCGCTGTGAAAGCTGCGTTTGTTGGGGCAAGCCAGGTGAATGGGCCACCACCGGTTTTAAATGTTTGTAATCCTGCTTTATCCAGGGCTGCATTGTATAAACTTAGTTCGGTATTACTTTTTAAATAATCATCTATGGTTGGAAGCGGGGCAACAACATCTTCCTTATTACAGGATATCAGCAGGAGAAGTAAAGTGCCTGCAAAAAATATTGTTTTTTTTATAGTCTGCATTTTTACAATTTTATTTGTTATAAACAAGTGGTTGAAGAACGGGCGAATTTATACCGGTACCAGTAACAAAGCCACTGGCATATAGTGTTACATATCTTTGGTTAATGCTATTGCCTTGTGTTGGCGTCAGATTAGATCCAAAACTTGCACCGGTTGAAGAATTGATCATCCTGTACCTGTAAAAAGATTTGGTGGCGGCTATGGGGACTTTTACATATTCACTTGCTGATTTGAATGCAATGTTTTTAATAAGTGTATCCCTGATAACAGATGTAGCGTCAGCAGAATCTATACGTATAATTGAAACATTTGGCGATTTGCCCATTGCATTAATAAACCTTATTTTATAAAAACCACTATCCGGCAATTCTGCCGGTTTATCTTCTACCGTAAATAAGGTCCTGCTTACGCCAGTATCCGCAAGTGTTACTGAATAAAACTTTTTCGCTTCCGTAGATAGGATGCCTGTGAAAATAACCGTAGAATCATTACCTGTCCCCACATTCGGTAAGGCCATTTTGATATTGCCCCCCGGGAATGTTCCTGCATAATCCGGAAAAGTAATGGTAGATGGAAAGACTCCCGCACTGCCAGAAGTGTTACCGCCATTTATTTTTACATCATTTATTTTTATCATTACAGCAGGTGTACCCGGAGACAGAAAATAAAACTTTGTATAAGCCTTATCCTCCGCTAAAAAATATTGGGATGTCCTTAGTTTATTTTTTTCACATGATGCTAACCAGAATAAGGTTATTAATGTAACAAAAATGCGAAAGGTATTTTTTATAGTAATCATTTTTTTTGTTTTTAAGGTTGGCTGAACCACATTTCGTAAGTATGATAATCCTGATTTAAAGCGCCGATTCTTTTGAGTTCATTAAGGTTCCAGTCAAACTCCGAAAAGTTGGTTGGCCTGAAACGGTAGGCAGGTTTGGGACCCAGATTATTACTGGAAAACAACGGGATGGAATATCCTTTGTAAACAGGCAAGTTTGTTTGCGCATCTACATCAAAATAATGATAGCGCCTCAAATCAGACCAGCTTTCAGTAAAATTCCATCCAAAATCCGCAATATACTTTTGAAGCATTATATCCGTAAGTGTAAGCGTGGCAGTTGTTTGTTTTACAGCAGCGCTTGCTAAATAATTGGATTTTTCCGTAGCGGTAATTTGTGTAACGCCGTTAGCGCTGGCATTATTAGTATTTACAAAATCAATGTGGGCGCTTACCGCATTTTTGTAACTAATTAACGCGGTAGTTAAATCTACTTTTCTAAAAGCGGCTTCTGCTTTAATTGACTGCAATTCAAAGTAAGTCATTATGGGAAAAGTAGCATTGCTTTGAAAAAGATATTTCCCCTGCCGGATGGCGAAGTTATTGGCGTTGGTATTAATAATATTGCTGTCCCCATATAATGTGGCAGGTGTAAGCCTGAAGGCAGAAGAGCCAACTACTGTACCTACAACATAACCTGAACCAGGTAGGATGAAGCGGTATCCCCCATTAAGCGTAGGCATGTTTGTATTGAGGGTAGCTGTGTCAGGGCTTACTGATAACATCCTGCCAAGTCTTGGATCCCTGCTACCAATAGTGGTGTTTCCATAAAAAGTAGTTCCGTCCAATAGTTGAACCGAAAACTTACTTTGCCTTCTGACATTGAAATTATCCCTTGCCGGCCCCCAGGGATTAGTATCATCATTACGGGTAGCGGTATGCGTGATAAGGAAGTTATCCGCATTTGATTGCATGCTTTTATCTACAAATGAGATAACTGAATCTGCGTTATATTCCGGCTTATTTGTCTGATGATGCCAGTTACGGGCTAAAATACCATAAACAAACCTTTTCCATTTTTCCCTGTTGCCCGCATATACTAAATCGCCCCTTCCCATTACGGCCTGGTTTACTTTGCCATCGCTACGGTTAAGATATCCAAGCGAAGACCTGCAAAGCGAGTCAACAACTTTATACAATACATCCTGTGTTTCATATTTAAAATAAACCCTGTTGGGTTCCCAGGCCTGGTAATAAGGCATTTCACCAAAATAGTCTGTGGCATTTTGTAACCCCCAGGCTCTTAGGGCAATCGCTGCACCTACATAATCCCATTGCTCCTCAATAATACCTTGCCTTATTACCAGGTTTATAGCGGGGCCCTGCACCTGGTAAAAATCCCTCCACGCCTGGTTAGCGCCTGAACCGCCCGCATTACCACCATGTACATCATAATTTTCACCAACTGCTATATTACTCCAGTTTTGGATATAAGCTCCTGAGAACCTCCCATCAAAGGCCATCGTTCTAGACATAACTGCCGTAATAGGCGGAAACAAAGATGCAAGACTGGGGATTTGCGGACTGGATGGGTCACTATTGATATCAAGGTATTTTTTGCAACTGCTTGTTGCTAAAGCTATCAGTAACAAGCTTAAAAATATTTTACTGAATTTCATATTATGGAGTATTTATTATTAAATTAAAATTGTAAGCGAAAGGCAAGAATTAAACCTCTTGGCGTAGCTATATTTCCTAAATCCATTCCCACCCCTCCCATGCCACCTCTTGTAGAAGTATTATTGGCATTTGCGGAAGGATCGGCTCCGGAATAATTGGTGATGATAAATAAATCGGTACCCGTAAAAGTAAGTGCAGCCGCTTTAATCACCCTTTGTCTTTTTATAAAACCTGCGGGGAAATTATAGGTTAAGCTAATGTCCCTCATCCTTATCCAATGCACATCTTTTTCTATAAAATCTTCGGCTATCGTACCAGCAGTATAATAATCAGATCTGAAAAATGGGGTAATCAGGATACTATTAGGTGTAGGGTTAGAAGTATTTTGTAAGCCATCATTAAGCACCCCTTTTATTACCCTGGGCGTTTCCCTGTCCAGCGTTCTCACACTCATTCCCCTGTTATACAAAAATTCTTCAGTGCCATTATATACATCGCCGCCTCTTCTAAAGTCTAAATTAAAAGAAAGGTTAATATCCTTCAATATAGTAAATGAATTAATCAGGCCTATATTAAAATCAGGTTGCCGGTCAGCTACTACGGTATAATCTGCTACTTGAATCGGCAGGCCGGATGTTTGGGAAATTACCAGGTCCCCATTAAAATTTCGCTGAAACCTATTGGACGCCAGTTGAAAAATATTGCCACCCTGTACAGCGATGTTTCTAATATTTGCAATCCAGGTATCCGAATTATAAAACTGCGGAAGGCCGGCGGGCATTGAAATTATTTCATTCCGGTTTCTTCCAAAGTTTACCGTTATGTCCCAAATGAGATTTTTACTTTTGGCAGGTGTTCCTGTTAGTTGAAATTCAAAACCTTTATTTTGAACCGTACCCCCATTTATCCATTGCAGTATAGCTCCGGATGCATAAGAAATCCTCGGATTGATCAACTGGTCTTTCGTTTGATTATCGTAATAGGCAAAATCTAAACCAAGCCTGTTTTTAAAAAACTTCAATTCTATCCCCGTTTCAAATTGTTTGCTAAGCTCAGGCTGAAGGTTGGGGTTGCCCTGTGTAACAAATGGCGTAAAGCCGCCACCAGTAAAAGTAGATGCGCTAAACCTGTTTCCCTTTACATAAGGAGCGCTGGGATCCCTTCCGGTGGTAGCGTAATTTATTCTTGCTTTAGCGAATTGTATTGATTTAGGCAGCGTTTTAATTAAATCGGTAATTATGATATTACCGCCTACTGACCAGTATCCATAAGTAGCGTCAGCCATTTTAAATAATACGGGGTCAACTAAACGGCTTGAGAAATCCATTCTGTAGGATGCTGATAGATTTAACCAGTTGTCATAATTTGTGCTGTAGTTGATAAATGCCCCAGCCCGGTTCCAGTTGGCATTAGTAGTAATGGATGCGACTGTTAATGGATCGGTATTATTGATACTTACAAAAGTAGGATCAAAAAAACGTTCCCCCTTTATGGAATTGATTTCATATTTTCTACTGTCAAAAGTAAATGCGGCAACGATTGTATTATTCAGCTTCCCTATTTTTTTTCTTGCCGATGCCCTGTAAACACCATTGATCAACCGTTGGTTTTCGTTCCATTGCGATAGCGACCCACCAACTGTTCTTGCAAAATTGCTTTGTGGATGTAAAAACCAGGTTCCTTTAGTGGTGTAAAAATCAACCCCATGTATGGCAGAAAAGTTTAACCATTTGGTGGGGTCGTAGCTTATAGTAACATTGCCAGTGAACCTATCATTAACATCATAATTTATATTCTTGTTTACATCCCAAAAAGGGTTGTCATCTTCAGCTCCTCCTAATGGGTCACCTCTTAAAGCCCGCCGGTTACCAGTTGCATTCACATAGTTTTTCATGTCATCATCCACGGGCCATGTGAGCATGCTCAGTAAAAATCCCCCGGAACCTTTGGATGCCTTATCTGTCCTGGAATTGATATAGGCCAAAGAATTAGTGATATTTATTTTGGGGCTGATATTAAAAGTAGTATTTAACCGGAAATTATAGCGTTGAAAACCGGTATTGGGTACAACCCCTTCCTGTTTATTATAGCCTGCAGTAAAACGATAGGTTCCAATATCACTTCCCCCGCCCACGGATAAATTATGTTGCTGGCTTTTTCCGATCCTGAAGAAGTTATTTATGTTGTCAAAAATTGGTGAGCTGGCAGGTATCTTTTGTCCATAAAATGTTCTGGCTGCCGGATTATTAATTCCCAAAGACCCCTGGTCATAAATGGTTTGGATCTCGGGTAAACGATATACTTTTTCCCAGCGAAAACTGGTACTGTAGGTTACATTGGCAGTACCTTTTTTACCTTTTTTAGTAGTAATAATTATCGCCCCGTTTGCGCCGTCTGAACCGTAAAGAGCGGTGGCTTCCGGTCCTTTAAGAACAGTCAGCGTTTCAATATCTTCCGGGTTAATATCCATTGCCCTGTTCCCAAAATCATTGCTCCTGTTTGCCATATTTAATCC
>JANOTW010000596.1:0-3241 GCA_031416575.1 Ferruginibacter sp. | reverse complement strand
TGTCTTTTCCTGTTGCCCCGCTATTATCCGTTACAGTTAATTCATATTGATAAACGCCCTGTACCAAACTATTTAAATCCGTGGTTGCGGCATTGGGTGTTGCAATCGTTCCGGATGATGGGCCGGATACTTTTACCCATGCATAACTGCTGATCGTACCATCCGCATCCGTGCCACTTCCGCTTAAGGTTGTTGTATTGGTTGGTAAGGAGATCGTTTTATTGGTTCCCGCATTCGCTGCCGGCGCCTGGTTGGGAGAAACATCAACCGAATAATCTTTATAAAATTTCAAATCGCTTACATCAAACCTTACGCTATAATTTTGTATTGAACCAGTTGAGGCAAATCTAAACCGTAATGTTTTGGGCTTTCTCCAATTACCAGTTCCATCTGATATAGTAGTATTTGCAGTGTAACCGGCGTAATTAAAAGTTACTATACCCTTGTCTATTAATATATCAAAAGGATTTAGGCTTTGCGTTATGTTGCGCCCAGCCGGATCGGCTATTGAGAATAATTCTACCGCATTGCAGTAAATTTTTGTAACTGTATTAGGATAAGCTGATTTATTTGTCAGCGCATAAAAGGTAGTTAACACCTTCCCGGCATCATCCAGTACCTCAATGTAAGCGTTATTGTTTTCCCCGTTCAATGCCCCGTCTTCCACACCCAGGACAACGTTACCACTTATCTTCCAATTATTGGTTACATTGTTGGTTCCTAAATCCCTGCTTATATTGTACGTTTGTGAAGTTGGTTGGGCGAATTGAATATATAAATCGGTATTGTTTAACTTTTCATATTTAAGTACGCTTGTTTTTACAACCCAATTATTAGTATATTGATTTATATTAATATCCGTTGTTGGATTACGTGTCCATCCCGCTGTATTATTTAGCAATGGGGCATTAAAAGGTAATCCAACCATTAAATCAATATAGTTAGGAACCGGTAAGTTATAAGTAGAAGGAAAGGGGATGTTTATCACCTGCTCCGCTATAGTATTTAACCCAGTTATTTTCCATCTATGCACAGCAGCATGATCGCTTTCATCTCCATGCCAGAGATATAAATCCCCATTAGCATCTTTTACAACCATAGGTGTATTTGCATTGCCAGCCATCATCACCGCCGCATGGTTTCCAAATCCCACTTCCGGTCTTGTGGTACCAAATTGTCCAATAGCCAACCCATTATCATAATAGTGGTTATACTTGTTGGTTTGGCCATCTTTCCAAAATTCTCCGTGATAAGAGGTTATAATATTACGATCCAGGATATTTACATTTCCACCGGCAAAATCACTTACTTTGTTACCTACATCAAACCACCCTGCTTTTGGATAATTTCCTGCATAGTCCCGGTGAGTTGATTTTTCGGTTTGAAATAAGAATGAATTGGTCGCACCCTTTTGCATTAACCCCAAATGATAACCTGTTGAAAAAATGGGGCCTGTATTGTTTGCATAGGCTTTGGGATTAAAGAATACAATTTTATTGGTGGAAGAAAACATCTGACTATTGGGTCCATTCACAGGACTACCAACTACACCATCAACTAAGCCTGAAGCAAGAAATTCACCTGTTGTACTCCATATCGGATTAGCAGAACCATCAAAGCCGTTAAGGGGGTATCTCCTAACCGTAATAGTATTGCCTGATTCTGTGGTTGTTTGTTTAGAACCATCATTACACAGTACATTTGCAAGATCATTTGTAAATGTTCCGGTGAACCGTAGCTGGCCTGATGATGGAAATTCAACTATTTCAAGTGTGTAGTTCCTATTACGAAGAAACCCATAAGTTCTGCCATTGCTTAAAGTTGTCTGGTTCGATGGTGGTCCATCGAAAGTTGCTGTAGATATGTTTGCACCCCAGTTTTTTTTCAGTATCCAACCATTAGAACCGGTTAATGCCTGGACTGAATAATCTATTTCAAATTCAAGCATTTCACTAAACACTTTGTTGATATTATTCTTATCCACAAAAACTGAATAATTCGCACCTAATGACATTATCCTATTTACAAATACCCTTGAACTGTTATAATGCTGCACCCTGAAATTCCCCGGATCGTTCACCCAAAAAGAGCCATCAGATTGAAAAGCGATAAATGGCAGTTTATTATTTTGCCCAACTCCGCTTCCATTTATATCATTGAAGTAAAATTTATTATCATTCACCGTGGCATCCGTAGCATACCCGCCTGCAACACCTAAAGTATTAGTAGCTGCACCTGTGCTGTTGTTAAAGAATTTAACCTGTTGACTTGTGCTGCCATCGGCTACACTTATCAAAGTGCCATCGGCAGATACTTGGGTAACCAAAGGGTTAAGTAAACCCGATATGGTAAGTGTGGCAGCCGTTAATGTACCATCACCATTCACGGTATATTTAGATACTGTATTAGATCCAGATGCCATCCAAAGGTTACCACCTCCGTCCACACTTAATCCCCTTGGTGTTGAATAAGTTAATGTTTGTACCAATGCCCCGGTGGTTTTATTGAGTACCTGTAACTGATTCAGACTGGAACGGGCTACGAATAAATAGCTACCTGATTGCTGTACAGCTAAACCAGAAATATTGGAATTAGCCTGGTTTAATTTCGAAATGGTGTAAGGGTATGATCTTCCATACACAACCGTATAAGCAGTCCCGCTGGCAAATGCCACCTCTGCATCATCCGAAACATTGGTGCCAAACACGAAAGAATTGTCGCCGGAATTAGAATCGAATACCCCCCAGTACACTTTTGTTCCATCCGTGGCTACATAATTTACATCGGCGTTATCGGAGCCATTGCCTGTTAATGCACCAAAAGTGATTTTCTGATTGGGCGTAGCTAATGCAAATTTTCCCCTTGCGGCTGAACCTTCACTATATCCTGTACAAAAATATCCAAAAGTAGGCCCGAATGCAAGCCCCCTTATACAATGGTAATACCCTCTATGCTTAGTTGCACCTGTTATGTTGGTAGAAGTATTTCCAATTGTTCCCTGCCAGGAGTATTGAACATTGTTACTCAATACCTTTATCTTATAATTTAAATCAGGAGAGGGTATGCTTACACCATAGTCATCCGTGCCATCCCAGTATTTTGTGTAAGTGCCGGCATTGTAATTCACATTGTTCCAAAGTGTTTTTACTAAGATGCTGTCATTTTTAAAAACCCCCGCACTAGTAGTAACAGGTGATGAAATGGTAAAGGAAAATTTGCCATCCTGAGCAATAGCATTCAG
>JANOTW010000595.1:0-11089 GCA_031416575.1 Ferruginibacter sp. | reverse complement strand
GTCGAAGTTTCCTTGCAGCGTTTTGCCCGCAGTGCGCTCCCTCGCAAATGCCGCGGTGGTTGTCCAGTCTAGCCCGATTGCTGATGCGGTAGTTTCACTTAACTCCTTCAATGCATACCAGCTTCCCTTTGGAAACAGGATCACGGGTACATCATCTTTCAACGCATCCGCTATCTGTAACAAATAGGGCTGCGCAAAAGTTTTAAAATCCGCCGGGCTTAATGCACCTGCCCAGCTATCAAAAACCTGTACGGTATCTGCGCCGGCTTTGGCCTGCAACTTTAAATAACTGATCGTGATGTTCGTGATTTTTTGTAATAACTGGTGGGCCAATAAGGGTTGCGTGTATGCAAACTGTTTTGCTTTTTCCCAGGTCTTGCTTCCTTTGCCTTCTACCATGTAACAAAGGATTGTCCATGGCGCCCCGGCAAAACCTATTAACGGCACCCGGTTATTTAATTCCCTTTTTGTTAATGACAATGCATCAAATACATATTTCAAACTTTCTTCTGCGTCGTCTGTGATCAATGCATCAATATCTTTTTGTGTTTCAATTACTTTTGGTAATGAGGGGCCTTTGCCCTCTTCCATTAATACTTCCATTCCCATTGCCTGTGGTACCACTAAAATATCCGAAAAGATAATGGCTGCATCCACACCTACCTGGTCAATGGGCTGTAATGTAATGGCACAGGCCAGTTCAGGCGTTTGCACGCGGGTAAAGAAATCATACTTTGCTTTCAGTTTTAAATAATCCGGCAGGTATCTTCCGGCCTGCCGCATCATCCACACGGGCGGACGTTCAACGGTTTCTTTACGAAGGGCTCTTAGTAGCAGGTCGTTTTTGATTGGGGGCATATTTTTAATTGATAATTTTTTAATTGATAATTTATTAATTGATAATTGGATAATGGATAATTTATTAATTGATAATGGATAAAGATTAACCAGTCTGATTTATTAAAATCTTTTTTTCAAATTCCAAAAATGGCTTGTCCAGTTAAAGCAAATTCGCTTTTAAAAAATTATCAATTATCAATTAATAAATTATCAATTAAGTAAAAATTATCAATTAAGTAAAAATTATCAATTAAGTAAAATATTCCATCATCTTCTTCACCAAATTTTCCTTACCCGGTTCATCGCTTATAATGATCTTGTTGGTGGTGTATTTTCTTATTTCATTGGCTGTTGTATTACCAATGGCGAATAAAATTGTTGTGCCGGGTAATTTATTTTTTTGAAAAAAGCTTGCTGCCGCACTTGGGCTGAGGAAAAGTATCCCGTGATAAGTTTTATCAATCTTATGCGGAACAGTGACCGTTTGATATACTACGATCTCATTCACTTCAATATCATGCTTACGTAGTATATCGGGCAATTCGTCCCTTCGCTGATCACCACAAAAGAAAATTACTTCACCTGTAACAAGGTCCTCAACAATCAATTCAGCTAATGATGCGGCATCATTAGCTGTGCCTGCAATTTTTTCCCCGCCGAAATACTTACTGACTAATTTATTAGTAGTGGTGCCAATGCAATAAATTTTCCACGCCGGTTGATTTTCTTCCTGGTACAAAGCAACTGCTTCTACCGCATTCATACTAGTAAAAATAATGGTGGCAATTTGCAGGAATGCCTGGTCAATTTCCTGCTGAACGGCTATCGTTTGTATAGGTTCGGTTTCAATGAACGATAACTCATCTATATCAATGCCAGCCTGTTTCGCTTCATCAATCAGCGTTTCATTCAATGGCCTTGTACATAATATTGAAATCCTATTTTGCATGTCGGATAGCATCTGCGATTTTATCCGCCCCTTTCTTTAAAATTTCCGTTGCTGCGGTATTACCAAGGTTGGTGGATTCTTTCAGGCCAATTGTTTTTTCAATCTCCACTTTATCTTTTCCGTCCACGGATAATATATTTCCCCTGAAAAATATTTCGTTTGCCTTCACCTGGGCCAATGCGCTGATAGGAGTGGAGCATCCTCCCAATAATGTTCTTAAAAAATCCCTTTCTATTTTTGTACAGAGCGCTGTATCGCTATGATTGAAATGATGGCATGCATCCAAACTGAAATTATCTTCTTCCCTGCACACCACCATGATAGCTCCCTGCGCCGGCGCCGGCAACATCCAGTCAAGATCAACTGCGTTTTCAGGACGCAGGTTTATTCTTTCCAAACCCGCCGCTGCAAAGATGGCACCGTTCCAGTTATGCTCCTGCACTTTACGCAGGCGGGTGTTTACATTACCCCGAAGATTTTCAACGATATGATTGGGGTACCTGTGCAGCCACTGTGCTTTGCGACGGATACTGCTGGTAGCAATTATACCCCCTTCCCCGCTGGTTAGCGGGGTGTTTAGTGTAGCCTCTGCTAACTGCCACTTATCAATGATTAAACGATCTTTAAATACAAAAATATCCTTGTAAGAGGCTCTCTCCAACACGGCCGCCTGCACGGTTCCCTTAGCTAATTGGGTGGGCACATCTTTCATGGAATGAACTGCAATATCAATTTTGTTGTTTAACAGTGCAATGTCCAGGCTTTTGGTAAATATACCCTGTACACCCATTTCATACAAAGGCGTTTGCAGATCAATGTCGCCTTCACTTTTTATGAAAATCAGTTCAGATTCGAAATTATTTTTTGCAAGAAGTTGTTGTACTAATGTAGCCTGCCATACAGCCAATTGGCTTTCCCTGGTTCCAATTCGTATCACTTTACCCATGTAAATTAGTTTGTGCCGGTGGCAATGTATTCATTGATGGCTTCTATATAATTACAACCACGTTGGTTTTGATTGCGCATTTTTATGGCCATGCCATTTATTACTTTCTGAATTTTTTCTTCAGCATTAATGTAGGCGATTAAAGGAGTTTGCCTGGCGGAATAATTGATATATAAATTGCAGTTATGCATCCCTTGTAATTTATGCTTTACCGCTTTTAATACAGGTACGTTTTTGCGCATTTCATGCCAGTCTAAAAATTCATTGATATGATTGGCTATGATTGCTTTTGCTTTGGGTATTTCCGCTATTCTTTTATGAAGGGTTTCATCTTTTATCTTTGAAAGCTCATCTACATTTACCAATGTAATGTTAGGTAATTGTTGTGCGGATTCTTCAACATTATACGGAATGGACAAATCAATAATTAGTTTATCACCACTATTGGCGATATGTGATTTTAAAATAACCGGCTCAGGGGAATTAGTGGCTACTAAAATTATATCCGATCCACGGATGTATTTTGGCAATTCCTCAAGCGAAGCATAATTTAATCCTAATTCAGTTGCAAGTATAGCCGCTTTATCTTCGGTTCTGTTGATGAGGGTGATATTTTTTGTTTCCAGATAATCTACCAGGTTCTTACAGGTGTTGCGGCCTATTTTACCGGTACCCAATAAAAGGATCTTTTTATCGGCGATATTGGAAACTTTTTCTTTGATATACTGTACTGCGGCAAAGGAAACAGAAACAGTACCCCCACTCAGTGCAGTGGTAGTTCTGATCAGCTTAGACGATTGTAACACGGCATTAACCATCCTTTCCATGTATGGTCCAATAAAATTATGTTCTTTGGAAACCTTAATGGCCCTTTTAATCTGGCCTACAATTTCATAGTCGCCCAAAATCTGGGAATCCAATCCGGCGGCTACGCTAAAAAGATGTTCAATGGCATTATTACCTTTCTTTACATAGGCCATTTCCATAAAAGTATCAGGAGAACCGTGGGTTTGTGTACAGAGCAGGTCAGGTAAGTTGGAAGCATTTTCAGCAAAGCCATAAATTTCGGTACGGTTGCAGGTGGAAAGAACAAAAAATTCCTTTACTCCATATATCGGGGCTAATGAAATTAAAGTAGCGTACTGGTCACTATTGATGGCATATTGCCCTCTTAAGTTAGCGTCGGTTTTTTTATAATTGATACCCGCTAAAAAGAAAGTCGATAAGTCTGTTTGTTTGTATCCGGGCATCTGTAAATAGTGATTGAATAAATTACATGGCAAAAGTAATTGTGACAACGCTTGAAAACTAATTTCAATGTCATCGAATTGTCATTTTGCTGTATGAACTGCATCATATAAGGATGTGATGTAAATCATGGAAGATAAATTTGCTCAACTACAACCAACATTCAGTCAATATTTTCGCGGAGGTTGAACTTTTAGCAATGCCAGTGGTTACATTTGCAAATCATACATTATTGTTATGGCAAAAAAAACTGGAATAGTTTTAATGAACCTTGGATCACCGGACTCAACAGATGTAAAAGACGTAAGGCGTTACCTAAAGCAATTTTTAATGGATGAACGGGTGATTGATATCCCATACCCCGCAAGATATATTTTGATCAATGGGATCATTGTTCCATTTCGTGCACCAAAATCCGCCGAAGCCTACAAAACGATCTGGACAAAGGAAGGTTCTCCGCTGGTGGTGTTAACCAAACAATTGCAACATGCCCTGCAACAGCAGGTAAGCGTACCAGTTGAAGTTGCCATGCGTTATGGAAATCCCACCACGGCGGTTGCTTTTGACAATTTATTAAAAAATCATCCCGGCCTGGATGAAGTGCTGGCGATACCCTTGTATCCGCATTATGCCATGTCATCTTACGAAACAGCAGTGGAATATGCTAAGGATGTCCATGCTAAAAACAAGTATCCTTTCAAGCTCACCTTCCTGAAGCCGTTTTACAAAGAACCAAATTATATTCATGCTTTAGCGGAAAATATCAGGCCCTACCTGCAGCAATCGTATGATCATATTTTATTTAGTTACCATGGCGTACCCGGGCGTCATATCAGGAAAAGCGATGTTACCGGTTGCCATTGCCTGAAAGTAACCAACTGTTGCGAAACAGCCTCACCTTCACATGCACAATGCTACCGGCACCAGGTATTTACCACTACCAGGTTGGTGATGCGACTATTGAATATTCCGGAAAATAAATATAGTATCTCCTTTCAATCAAGGTTGGGAAAAGGATGGCTGGAACCCTTTACGGATATACGTTTGGAAGAAATGCCCAAAGAAGGCGTAAAAAAATTGCTGATACTTTGCCCTGCATTTGTAAGCGATTGCCTGGAGACACTGGAAGAAATTGAGGTAAGGGGAAAAGAATCATTTATGCAAGCCGGCGGAGAAACTTATACAATGATACCCTGCCTGAATACAAATCCATTATGGGTAAATGTATTGAGCAATTGGGTGAGGGATTTTGCGGAAGGAAGCAAGGAGATGGTATTTTGATGTCTGATGTCTGATTTTACGGCCATTTCATGAAACCGATGTCGTAATACAATGAGAAAGAATTGAACTTTGATATTGCTCGTTGAGGGTATAAATGGATATTTAACAGTTAAATAAAATATTAACAAGTTGAATGAAATCCGACATCAGACATGTAAATCAGCTATTAATAAATCATACATTTTGGATGTGTTATACTCCGCAACGCTTAAAAACGTGAATTTAATTTTGTTGTATAACCTGAAAAAAAATGGATCCGCACCTAATTTAAAACGCAATTAAAGATCCCAATTGGTATGCGGTACAAGTGAGTGACACAACGATGCTGTCATGAAACTGTTCTGCCGGGTTAATAAAACCGATTCACGTTTTTAAGCGTTGCGAAGTATATCAAATAAATAAAGTAACAACAAACTGAAGGAAATCAGACAGCAGACATCAAAAAAATCAGACATAAAAAATGTATTTCTACGTTAAAGCCCTCCACATCATCTTCATCGTTACCTGGTTTAGCGGGATGTTTTATATTGTCCGGCTATTTATTTATAATACCGAAGCCCAGGAAAAAACGGAGATTGAAAAGCGGATTTTAACTGACCAGTTCACTATAATGATCAAACGCCTTTGGTTAGGCATCACCTGGCCATCCGCTATTTTAACTATTATTTTTGGCGGCTGGACGGCCATCTACTTTAATCCTATGCCGCAATGGCTATGGATAAAACTGGGATTTGTAGCAGCTTTATACGCCTATCATTTTACTTTACAAAGAATATATGCTGATGAGATGAAAGGCATCTTTCGTTTTAGCTCCAATCAATTGCGTATCTGGAACGAAGTAGCCACCATCCTTTTGATAGCGATCGTTATGCTGGTAACCGTAAAGGAAAGTATGAGCTGGGTGTGGGGAATTATTGGACTGCTGCTTTTTACCGGAATATTAATGAGCGCCATTAAAATTTATAAATTGATGCGCATCGGAAAGTGAGGCCTCCCGGGGTTTACCGGCCACCTGGGAGTTCTTCGAAGACTTCATTTCGCCCCCAACCCCTAAAGATGAGGCCTTCGAACATCGTAAAGCAATCGCCGGCATCAATAGGGGTGGCTTCAAACAAACTAATGCACCCCCCCAAACCCGCTGGATATTGGGGAGGCCTTCGAAAATCTTTATGCAACACCCCGCACCTAAAGTGAAGTTTTCTACGAGTTTTAATGCTACAGGGCCCCCCCCTTCGTGGGGCAGGGGGGCTGGGCCTTCTCCAAAAAAAATTGTCCAAATCCCGATTGAGTATTATATTTGTCCACTAAATCAATAGACTTATACAATAATATGGTATCTATTTCTTTCAGCAGGTGTATGTTCAGGCGTAGCAGCGTAAGGGTTTATTGCTGCTAAGGTTCTAATATTTGGCTAAATTTTTGCGGACTTTTTTACCCATCTTTTATTTTCGATATACAATGAATCATACACAAAATACTATTGACCAATTACTCCATCAATCAAATGGACTAAGCATCGCGGCAACTTTAATGTTGTTAACGGATAAATTCCCGGGGCAGGTTACTTTTTCTTCCAGCTTTAGTTACGAAGACCAGGCGGTTACACATGAAATATTGAGTAATCAATTGCCGGTAAAAATATTTACACTGGATACGGGTAGAATGTTTGCCGAGACCTATTCTGTTTGGAGCAGTACCAATGCTACCTATCAAACCCACATTAAAGCATATTACCCCAACCAGGATAAACTGCAGGATTTCGTTGAAGCCAAAGGCCCCAATTCATTTTACGAATCCGTAGATAACAGAAAAGCCTGCTGCTTTATCCGCAAGGTGGAACCATTAAAAAGGGCATTGGCCGGAAATGCGGTCTGGATCACTGGCCTTCGGGCCGAACATTCACCCGGCCGGAAAAACCTACCTATCATGGAATGGGATGAAGCCAATCAAATAATTAAATACCATCCCATACTTCACTGGACAACTGAGGACGTAAAAAATTATATCCAAAAAAACCGTGTGCCATATAATCCCTTACATGACCGGGGATTTGTGAGTATTGGTTGTGCGCCCTGTACAAGGGCCATCCAGCCGGGAGAAGATTTCAGGGCAGGCAGGTGGTGGTGGGAGGATGCTGATAAAAAGGAATGTGGCCTGCATGTGCATAATGAAGTAGAAGCTGCCCCAAACCCCTGAAGGGACTTTTTGAGATCACCTGAGAAATAAAAGAATTTTTTTATTCAGAATTGACTTTTAAAAACAAAAAATAAATGTTGAACGAAAAGACAGGAACTACAAATCATCCTCACGTCACCCCTTTAGGGGACAGGGGGTACCGATTGGATTACTTGGATCTGCTGGAATCAGAATCCATCCATATTTTCCGTGAAGTAGCAGGGCAGTTTGAGCGGCCGGCCTTAATGTTTTCGGGTGGTAAAGATTCAATTGTATTGGTACACCTTGCATTGAAAGCTTTTCGTCCGGGCAAGTTTCCTTTCCCATTGTTACATATTGATACAGGGCATAATTTCCAGGAAGCCCTGGATTTCAGGGATGAACTGGCCAATACCATCGGTGAAAAACTGATTGTACGAAAAGTGGCAGACACCATAAAGGAAAAAAACCTTACGGAACAAAAAGGAAAGTTCGCCAGTAGAAACGCCCTGCAAACATTTACTTTATTGGACGCCATCGAAGAATTTAAGTTCGATGCCTGCATTGGTGGCGCCCGCAGGGATGAGGAAAAAGCAAGGGCCAAGGAAAGGATTTTTTCCGTAAGGGATGAGTTTGGCCAATGGGACCCTAAATTACAACGGCCCGAATTATGGAATACTTACAATGGAAGAATTCACAAAGGGGAAAATGTTAGGGTTTTCCCCATCAGCAACTGGACGGAACTGGATATCTGGAATTATATTCGCAGAAATAATATTGATTTGCCTTCCATTTATTTTGCCCATGAAAGGGAAGTATTGGAATATGAAGGCCAGTTAGTGGCGACATCCGAATTTATTCAACTTGATCCGGGTGATAAAGTATCCATCAAAAAAGTGCGGTACAGAACAGTAGGCGATATGACCTGTACAGCCGCTGTTGAATCGGGCGCATCCAATATTGATGATATCATAAAGGAAATAATCGCCACCAAAACAAGCGAACGCGGCGAAACAAGAATTGATGACAGGGTAAGCGAAGCAGCCATGGAAGACAGGAAAAAGGGAGGGTATTTTTAACCCCCTAACCCCCGGCCCCTGAAGGGGTGTAAGGCAGAGGGGTGTAAGGCAGGCTCTTTACCCCCATCCCCTAAAGGGGTGTAATACAGGCTCTTTTAATTTTGAAAGATATTTAATTTTTAACCTTCAGTATTTTAAACAAAATTATACTGATACAAACCAAATTTCCCCCTTTAGGGGATAGGGGTATGGACATTTTAAGATTTATAACCGCCGGAAGTGTTGATGATGGTAAAAGTACCCTCATAGGCCGTTTACTGTATGATAGCAAATCTATCATGATCGATCAGTTGGAAGCTATTGAAAAGCAAAGCAGGAATAAGGAAGACGGAGAAATTGACCTGGCTTTACTTACCGATGGCCTGCGTGCCGAACGTGAGCAGGGCATCACCATTGATGTGGCATACAAATATTTTTCTACGCCCAACCGAAAGTTCATCATAGCCGATGCACCGGGGCACACGCAATATACCCGTAATATGGTGACCGGCGCCTCCAATTCGGATCTGATTATTATTTTGGTAGATGCCCGCAATGGTGTGTCCGAACAAACCAGGCGTCATTCCATCATAGCATCTTTATTAAATATGCCGCATGTGGTAGTGGCCATTAATAAAATGGACCTGGTAAATAATTCGCGGGATGTGTATAATAATATCGTGATTGACTTCTCGGCAGTAGCCACCACATTGGGTTTAAAGGATATCCATTATATTCCCATCAGTGCCATTAACGGAGATAACATAGTGGAAAAATCTCCAAATTTTCCCTGGTACGAAGGCGGTTCACTGCTACACATTTTAGAAAATGTAGAAGTAGCGAATGACATTAATTATACCGATGCAAGGTTCCCGGTGCAATATGTTATTCGCCCGCAGACAGAAGGATTGCATGATTATCGCGGTTATGCGGGAAAAGTAATCAGCGGTATTTATAAAGTAGGGGATACTATCAGCGTACAACCTTCCGGGCTACATAGCATCATCAGCGCCATTGAAATTGGTGGTAAACAGGTAGAAGAAGCATTTGCCCCGCAAAGCGCAGTGTTGCACATGCACGATGATATTGATATCAGCAGGGGAGATGTGGTCGTAAAAATTGACAACCTTCCTTCCGTGAAAAATGAACTGGATGTATTGGTTTGCTGGATGGATAACAAACCATTAAAACCCGGTAATAAATATTTGTTGCAAATAAACAGCCGCGTTGTAAAAGCCGTGGTAAAAGAGATCGAATACAAATTGGATGTAAACTCTTTGCTGAAAGAACCGGCGCCGGAGCAGGCACAATTAAATGACATCATAAAAGTAAAAATAAAAACCGCATCACCCGTTCCCTTTGATTCATACAAAAACCTGCGGGTAAATGGCGGGGCGATTTTAATAGATGAAACAAGCAATGTAACAGTAGGGGCTTGTATGATACAGTAGTACTAAGTACTAAGAATTTAGACTGCCATCAACCATCAGGCCATCAACAATCAACTATCAACTATAAAGGATCAACAATAAACTATCAACGATCAACTTTAACCATGAACACCTTTATCAAAAAGCTGCACGCCCATCACATGCAATCAACTACTTCATTTCCCGATAAGGAAATGGCCAGGGAGTTTATTGATGGCTTTTTTGAATTTTTATTCATTCCCGAAAAGCAAAAAAAGTGTTCTGAATTTGAGATGTCGAAAGAGTTTGAATCCTACAATAGTCATTTGTCAACTTTGATTTATGATGTGGTAGCGGATGAGGACAGGACACAGGAAATAGCGAATAAGTTTTTTGATGAGGCCTCAGGCATTTATGATGCTTTACAGAAAGACGCTGCGGAAGTATTAAAGTTTGATCCCGCCGCCGAATCGCTGGAAGAAGTGCTGGTGGCTTATCCGGGATTTTATGCAACTGCGGTGTATCGTTTTTCTCACCAGTTGTGGAAGCAGGGCGTAAAAATTTTACCCCGCGTTTTTGCGGAATACGCACACAGTAAAACCGGCATTGATATTCATCCCGGCGCTGAAATAGGGGAGTCGTTTTTTATTGATCATGGCACTGGTATCGTGATTGGTGAAACATCCGTGATCGGTGACCGGGTAAAAATATACCAGGGCGTAACGCTTGGGGCATTGAGCGTAAACAAGGAAGAGGCAAAAACAAAAAGGCACCCGACAATCGAAGATGATGTGATCATTTATTCAGGCGCAACCATATTGGGCGGCGAAACAGTTATTGGCCATGATAGTGTGATTGGTGGCAACGTTTGGCTCACCAATAGCGTGTTGCCCAATTCAATTGTTTACCATAAAAGTGAAATAAGTATTCGTGATAAAAATCCTTTGCCTGATATATTGAACTTTGTAATATAGCCCCTGCCCTCTGAAGGGGAAATCTGGGCGACTATTATTATGAAAGGGAATAGTATATAGAGTATTTTTAATAAAAGACATATTGTCCAGGCATTAGTTTTCATGGCATCATCGTTGCGTCGCACTCTTGTACTATATACCAATGTGGAACTTTTATCGAAGCGGAGTTGGAGCAATAAATTATAAAACAAACAAGGGATTGAAATAACGAAGAAAAAATATTTCAAAGT
>JANOTW010000594.1:0-5246 GCA_031416575.1 Ferruginibacter sp. | reverse complement strand
AAAAGCAAAGCGATACCTAACAATCAGCAACAGGGGGCACCATCGGCTAATAAACAAAATTAAAATTGATTTTGGAAGCAATGGGTGCTTCAACTATATTTGCAGTCCTAAAGGGGGATTAGCTCATCTGGTAGAGCGCTTGCATGGCATGCAAGAGGTCAGCGGTTCGAACCCGCTATTCTCCACTAAAAAGCCTGGCAATTTTGTGAGGCTTTTTTCATGCTGTAGCTTGCCTGACGTACATTTTTTTAGCCTCATTTCGTTTGAGTATATCCCATATTGTCGCTACAGTTATCAGGAACGTGTTCGGTGGGACACCGACCACGGCGGGCTTCCCTTGTCTGGTGTCCCACCAGCCAGCGACAATTTGGGATGCCCTATTTCGTTTACAGGTCATTTTTAATTAATTCCAAAAAGCATAAATTTGTTTCGCTTTTACTTATTGCTACATGATGTTCAGACTATTTTTTTTTACCCGTTACATTTTTTTAGGTTCATTGCTTTTACTGATTGGGGCTGCTTTGCCTTTCAATACACAGGCCCAACTATGTAATGGGAGCCTTGGCGACCCGGTGGTGAATATTACGTTTGGCGCAGGCAATAACCCCGGCCCTGCACTGGCTGCAGCAACTACAAGTTACCAGTATGTTACAAATGCCTGCCCGGTAAATGGGGATTATACGATATTAAACAAAGGCGTTGAATGCAATTATGGCTGGCACGTTTTACAAAGTGATCATTCAGGTGATGCCAATGGTTATTTTATGCTGGCGGATGCCTCTTTTGAGCCAGGCGATTTTTACCTGGACACGGTAAAAAATCTTTGTGCCAACACTACATACGAATTTGCGGCCTGGATGCTCAATATGAAAAATATTACGCGTGGTACAAAGCCTAACATCACTTTTAAAATTGAAACGGTAACCGGGCAGGTGCTGCAAATATACAATTCAGGTGATATACCGGTGGAGCCAACGGTTGTTTGGAAACAATACGGTTTTTATTTTACCACACCAGTAAATGCATCAACCATTGTTTTACGCCTGACCAATAATGCACGCGGCGGGGATGGCCATGACCTTGCCCTGGATGATATTACCTTTCGCCCCTGTGGCCTGCTGATCACTGCAAGTGTGGCGGGAAATACTGACAGTATAATTGATGTTTGTGAAGGCACAACTAATATCTATAGTTTTAATTCAACTGTTTCCGCAGGCTACGTGTTGCCGATATATCAATGGCAGTTAAGCGCCAATAAGGGCGCTACCTGGAAAGATATTGCGGGTGCCACCAATATTGCTTACCAGCGGCAGCCGACTGCTGCCGGTAATTATTGGTACCGGTTTACCGTAGTAGAAGCGAGTGCCGCCGGCCCCACTTCCTGTCGTATTGCATCCAATGCGGTAATAATAAATGTACATGCAAAACCATTGGTAGATGCAGGCCCTGACAGGAATGTGATTGCCGGCAATACTGTTATTTTAAATGGTAAGGCTGAAGGAGAAGGCCTGAAATACTCCTGGGCACCGGATAATTATATAAATGACATTACAAAATTAACCCCCACAGTTTCGCCGGTACAGGATATCGAATATACAATTTCTGCCAGGTCCGTGTATGGCTGCACCAATAAAGACAATGTGCTGGTGAAAGTGGTAAAAGGATTATATGTCCCTACCGCATTTACACCTAATGGTGATGGGAAAAATGATACCTGGAAAATCCCATTTCTTGATCCTGCATCCAATGCAACCGTTAGTGTATTTAACCGCTATGGCCAGTTGGTATATCATGCAGCGGGTGAAGTTATTTCCTGGGATGGTAAGTTCCATGGGGTGCCGCAACCTCCCGGCACGTATGTTTATTTGGTTACTTTCAAAGCAACTAAATTAATACTGAAGGGTACAGTGACCATTACAAGATAGGCAGCCGGACAACCACTATCAACATTCATTTATTACAACCAGTTAAAAAAAATTCCAGGTTACCGGCCCTGCTAAGGCTCGTTGAGTGACGTTGCCGGGAAGATGTATCCGGCATTTTTCATTCCATTCTTTTTCCATCACCATACACAGCCATCAATGCCTGCATACTATCTTTCAATGCACCGGATGCCTCATCAAAAAACCGGTCTTTATTTTTTTTGGAAGCTTTATTATCCGTGGACATTTTTAATTTGGACCTTACCTCATCCAGTTCATCAAAAAAAACGGTAATATTTTTTTCATACCAGGCGTTCACTGCTTCAATGTTTATTAAGATGCCTTCATATTCTGATACGATGCTGCTGATCTCCTTTACATTTTCTACTGAATGCCTTCTGGGTATCCTGTCAAATAATGCTGTTATTGTTGCTGTTGTTGGATTCATTTAACTAAGTGAATGGTAGAAAATCAAATGTAGTGCAATGGGTGCTTACAAATAACTGTTTATCTGGACAATTGCGGTTAAAGGTTTTATACTTCAAATGATGGGTTGTATTTTATCAACTTTGGCATTTACCAATTACATGGATTGCTTAACAGGCATGGAATTAAACTATACTTCGCAAGGGATAAAATAGTGACATTTTATATTGTTCAATAACCTAAAAAACAAGACTCATGATTAATTTAAAACGTAATTAAAGTTGCCCATTGGTATGCGGTATAAGTGAGTGACACAACGATGTTGAGAAATGAAATATAGTATGGACAAAAAACTGTATTGCGAAATCCCGATTTTTTTCGGGAATGCCATGAAATCATTCTGCCCGGACAACAAAAAAGTATGGTTTTATAGAAGTAGCATTTCTGCAGGTTTGATTTAAATACAACTCACGTTTTTACACCTTTCCCAGTATAATGCTAAGAATGGCACTGATTTCATTGTATAATGTTTATTGTGGGCCCAACTTCCTTTGACCCCTGCTAAGGCTTTTTGAGAGACGTTGCCGGGGAAAAGGAAGAACTTAGTACTTATTTCAGGATGAGAGCGTATTATTTTATTAAAGCGCTTCTGCCATTGTCCGCATTTGTATCTCTATAATTCTTGAACCTGGGGATTGCGTACAAGCAAGCAATACAGCAGCGGCTACATCACTTGCTTCCAGCATTGCCGATTTAGCAACGCCTTCTTCCGTACGGCCTGTGCCAAGCGCAAATTCAGTCTTTACCCCACCAGGGCAAATGATACCAACCTTAATACCTTTTGTCCTAAGCTCCTTATCCAATGCCTGTGCAAAACCAACCTGTGCGAATTTTGTGGAGCAATACACGGCCTCACCTGCAAAGCCGTAAATACCTGCCATGGAAGATAGCATGAGAATAGTGCCGCTGCCTTGTTTAAGCATCTGCGGTACTGCATGCCGTGTAAATAAAAAAGTGGAACGTACATTGGTATTCATCATCGTATCGTATTCGGCTGCCGAGGTATCAACAAGGTCTTTATAAATGCCCATCCCTGCATTGTTAAGAAGAATATCAATGCGCCCAAATGAATCCATAGCGGCCTTAGCTGTTTGGATTGCAGTATTTTCATCGCTGGCATCACCAGCTATATATACTGCTTTCGTTCCAAGCGCATTGAATTCAGCTACAAGGGTTTTAAGTCTTTCTTCCCTGCGGGCTGTTAATACAAGCTGTGCGCCTTCAGCAGCAAGCGCTCTTGCTGATGCTTCTCCAATGCCTGCGCTGGCGCCGGTAACGATGGCTACCTTCCCGGTTAATTTTCCTGTCATAATAGTTTCGGTTTTAAAATATTTTTTGATAATAAATGCGGTGCAATATACAACAGTCTTACATCTATATACAAAGCTATAATAACCTAACTGTAAAGAATTACATCGGGGTTGGTGTTGCGTACTGCCGCTTTCAGGCAACTCCTCTCTGTTGGCTATGTGGGCGGTTGAGAACGTTGCGGATATTGGAGAGAATGGGTTGCTTAACAGGCATGGAATAAAGCTAATAAAAAGAGTGGGTTTATTTTATTGTAGAATGCCTGCACGTGCAAGTTACCCGGCTTTGCTCAGGCTTGTTGAGACGTTGCTGGAAAAAGGGGAAATGAGTTTGACGTAGGTGGCACTTATCACCAGATAGAAAGCGTTTATGAGGTGCAAAATCAATTTGAAAAAGCCAAAGAATTTTTTCTTTTAGCAAAAGCAAACCTGGAGAAGTTTGATCATCCTTTTTTAAAAGCTACCAATGACTCAATAGAACGTATAGAACAAGAGATTAATTCTGCAAAATAAATCCCTCATAGTTTTAATGCATGATTTAGAAAGATAACTTTACTACTACCCACTCACCTCACCCCCTAAAAAAACTCCCAAACATACACATACACATCAATATCATTTGGATAATCATGTTTGCCCCCTACTACTTTCAACATCGTAACCGGAGGCTTACCAGTCTGGCGATAACTATAACTTTCAATTGTTTTCTGATCCGTGGTATCAGTATTGGGCAGCATTTCCTTTTTTGGAGTACCGGTGTAGCCTGCTAACGATGCCCAGTAACCGAATGAATTTTCCGTGCTGCGTACTACCCCAAAGCTGGCATTGTTTACAAACATCTCACCGCCATTGTACGGGTTTGTCTTATCATCCGTTCCGTTAATAATCAGCACCGGCAATGGTTTTCCGGCAAGCGTGCAATCGCAGGAAGCTGAATCGGGCATATTGGCTACAATGGCGGCAATGGCTTTTACCTGTCCGGGCATGGTAAGGCCAAGTTTATAAGCCATTTGCCCGCCGCCTGAAAAACCAGTGGCGAAAATTTTCTTTTCACTGATGCCATATTTGGTGTTAAAATATTTTATCATGCCGGTGAAGAACGCCCCTTCATTGATGTTTTCCTTATTGGCAACAGCAGTGGAATATTTACGGCATTCGTTCCAATAGCGCTGATAGCCGTTGGGATAAACCACCAGCAGGTTTTCTTTGGCAGCCATTGATTCCAGCTTTGTTGTTTTATTAAGCATATCGTTGCTGCTGCCACCGGAGCCATGCATTACAAACAGAAGGCTGCCGCCGGTAATACCGGTTGTTGGTTTATTGTAGGCAAATGTCCGGTAGTGTGTTTCTATTAGTATGGAATCAGTAATTAAATGGCTGTGTGCAACTAATGATAGCGATATCAATAAACTAAGGAGTAAGTATTTCATTTGACGAAGATGTTTTATTTGAAAGATGTATAAAGATATTAATTAAAGACATCGGTTGGTAAAACGGGTGCATTTCAAATTTTCGCTCCACTTATCAAGGC
>JANOTW010000593.1:0-1602 GCA_031416575.1 Ferruginibacter sp. | reverse complement strand
ATGAAACCGGTGACTTGGAACAATCGCCAAACACCCAATTGGCAGTAACTGAAAATGGTGAAATAGTAGAGAACCTTCCATCCCCGGTAAACGAATATGAAAAAGTTATTGCAGATGAAATTATCAATGAGGAAGAGATTGTTATGGAAGCAGGTATTGAAGAAGAAATTGCTGAGGATAAACCGGAAATAAATGAAGATAAGGAAGTAGAAATAATACAGTCAACTAAAGATGAAAATGAAGGCGCCGAAGATAAAGAGGTAAAAGAAGAAGAAAAGCCTGAATCATAAATTTTGATAAAAATCATTTTACGAAAGGTATGACGAAGCATGTTTCTCATACCTTTTTTTATAGGATAACATTGATGAAAAAAAAATAAAAATCAAGCCTTGTTCGGGAGATAATTATCACTTCGCGGAAATTGTTTTCCATTCGCAGGGTCAGGCTCCTCTCCTTCGGAGAGAGCCTGTCCCGATTTTTCGGGAGGCTGGGGGTGAGGTTGAGCAGAAGGTTTGACAGCTCAATACAAAACAATAATACTAACAATAAACAAACACCATCATTAACCCAATACTTATATTTCAACATGTCAAAACATTTAACCCACCAGCAGTTAACAGAGATTGCCGATGAATTTGGTACACCGGTTTACATTTACCATGCAGAGCGGATTGCGGAGCAATACAAAAAATTGCAAAAAGCTTTTGCAGGTAGCAACACCCGCTTTTTTTATGCCTGTAAATCACTTACCAACCTGAATATATTAAAGTATATTCAATCCATTGGTGTGTCATTAGACTGCGTTAGTGTGAATGAAGTGAAACTGGGGCTAATGGCAGGTTTTGATAAGAAGGATATTTTATATACACCTAATTGTGTTGATTTCGGGGAAGTAGTGGAAGCAAAAGAGCTGGGCGTAAATATCAATATTGATAACATTTCCATTTTGGAACAGTTCGGCCATAAGTTCGGGAACAGTTACCCCGTTTGCATCCGGCTCAATCCGCATATCATGGCAGGCGGTAATTTCAAGATTTCCACCGGTCATATTGATAGTAAGTTTGGCATTTCCATTCACCAGATGCGCCATATAGAAAGGATCGTAAAAAGCACCAACCTCAACGTAACCGGCATACACATGCATACCGGCAGCGAGATAAAAGATGTGCGGGTGTTCCTGGAAGGGCTGGAAGTAATGTTTAATACAGCCACCCATTTTCCTGACCTGGAATTTATAGACCTGGGAAGTGGTTTTAAAGTGCCTTACCAGCATGGTGATGCGGAAACGGATATTACCGACCTCGGAAAAAAAGTAGCCCTGGCATTTGTTGATTTCGAAAAGGAGACCGGTAAAAAATTGCAGGTATGGTTTGAGCCGGGTAAATACCTGGTAAGCCAGAGTGGCTATTTCGTGGTAAAAACAAATGTCATCAAACAAACGCCGGCAGCGGTTTTCGCCGGGGTCAACAGTGGGTTCAATCACCTGATCCGCCCCATGATGTACGATGCCTACCATCATATTGAAAACATCACCAATCCAAAAGGGCCCGAAAGAATTTACAATGTAGTAGGCAATATTTGTGAAACCGACACCTTTGCCTT
>JANOTW010000592.1:0-7684 GCA_031416575.1 Ferruginibacter sp. | reverse complement strand
CTGTATGGCGTAAGATCAAAACTCCTGGGCCTTCGCAAACCAACAGCACCGCCCGGAACTCCTTGCCCCGCCCCGCCAATGAAGGTTTATTCGCATATTGAAAGCGCTGCCATATATTCAAATGGACAAGAGTACCCAAATAAACCGGGGCTGATGTTTCGCTAATAACAACAATAAACAGGCTTCCCTTTTAGTTCCTTAGGAGCAACCCATTAGAATTGCAAAGCATTCCAAGGGGAGGCCTTCTGCCAGTTCATTAACTACGCCTGATGAACCGCCCAGTAAAACGCAATTAAAGTTCCCCAATGATATTCAGTACAAGAGGGCGATGCAACGATGACGCCATGAAATTCTTCTGCCCGGACAAAAAAAAGTATGGTTGTATAGAAGGGTCCCGATACGCTTCTCTATCGGGATAGACTGTCCCGATACGCATTCGCTATCGGGATTATCAATGCAAGGATGATTCCCATAACTTCACAGCCGGAACAATAAAAAAACATGGTTGTATAGAAGTGCGGTCCCGATAAAAGATCGGGAGTGCGACGCCAATGAAGCTTAATCAGGGTACAATTGTTTGGTCAATAAAAATAAAAAAAACACGCAAGTAAAACTACGGGAGGCAAGGAATTTTGAAATTCTTGTAAAAAATATAGCCAGGCACGGGCCTGGCTACCTATTCAGATGGTTTAACTGACAGAGGAAAAATTAATGTTAAGCATTCACCGCCTTGTGCGCATCCCTGTATTTTTTTATCAGGTCATGGGCCGTTTTAAGTGAAGCCTGCTGATCAGTGATGAGCTTCCTGGTGCTGGCATCTATTTCAGCATCCGAAGCAAGCGCTTCGGTATAGGCCCTTTGTGCGGCGTCTTCACCAAATTCGCATGACTCCAGTACCGATTGGCGGCCGTGCCCTGAAAAAGTGGCTTTTACATCCATCCAAACACGGTAAATTTTTCCTTTATTGGTACTGCCCGTTGCCGGTTCGCCACCTAAGTTATTAACTTCCTCCGTTAATTCAGCGGCATATTTCCTGCTGTCATTCGCCATGCTATGAAAAATGGCCTTAAGGTCCACATCCAGTTCTTTGGTATCTTCTACAGCTTTTTCATAACCGGTTACACGGTCATTGTTAATTTCTATCAGGTCGTTTAAAACCTCGATTAAATTTTCATTTGTTTCCATAATAATTTTTTTTTATGCAGCGGTAGGTTCTAAAATTATGCCAGTGAAACAGAGGGTGAAAATTTAATAATGACAGTAAAAATTGGGTATTAGGATGTACAGTTGGGGAAAAATATCCGCTTACTAAATCAATATGCTTATAGCTGATTTGTGGCACAAAAAAAATCATTTTCATTTTATTCATCCACTTTAGTACCTTCATGTTCAAACAATTTGCAGCCATTCTTTATTAACGGTTAAACAAGCCTTTTGTATTAAATCTTAAAAAAATGATTATGACAGTTTCTGACATTTTGCAAATAAAAGGAAGTAATGTGTATTCGGTTATTAGCCAGCTAACGGTATATGAAGCTTTAAAAGCGATGGGGGAAAAAAATGTTGGCGCCCTGCTGGTAATGGAAGACGAAAAGCTATTGGGAATTATTTCTGAAAGGGATTATGCCCGCAAAATAATATTAAAGGGCAAAAGTTCGGCAGATACACTGGTAAAAGAAATTATGACGGAAAAGGTAATATCGGTAAGCCCGGATGATAATATTGAGAAATGTATGGAATTGATGAGTGAAAAAAAAATACGCCATTTACCCGTTGTTAAAGACGAAAAAGTAATAGGTGTCATTTCCATTACTGATGTGGTAACCGCCATTATCGAATCTCAAAAAGAAACGATCTCCCTTCTGCACAATTATATCTCGCAATAAATTATTTAATGAAAACCTGCATGCAATTCTGTAAACTGTCAGTTTTGCATGCACGTTTCCCAATCGTAGTTTTTTTACACGACACCAGCTAATTGCAAACTCCGCTTACTAATATTTTTGTAGTCAATATTTTCTACAATGGTATCCGGGTAAACAATCAGCGATACGCCAGGTTCTCTCCACCAATCGCTTTCTAATAGTTTTTCCGCATGAATGATGGCTACCAGCCAGTTGTATTGAAGGCCATTGTGCCATTCTTCGATCCACTCGAAATCACCCTTATTTAATTTCTCAAGATCATCCGCACTGATAAATACTTTTAAATAAAAATCATTGGTGAGTTCAGTATCTGTTTGGTGATATATTTTTTTATACTCGTATTTATAATTGTAACGCAATGCGGAAATATCGCTCAACACTGCGGAAGCGGTAGGAAACGCCCCGGCGCCCTTCCCTTTAAAAAAATGTTTGTCAGCGAAAGTGCTCTCCATAGTTACAGCATTAAATTCATTTTGTACATGGTACAGGTCGTCGCTTTCAGTTACAAACTGTGGCAATACGAATGCCGCCAGTTTACCATTTTTTAATTTTTGTGCGGTAGCTACCAGTTTAATACTAAACCTTTTTTCTTTTGCTACCCCTGCATCGGGCAATGAAATGTTTTCTATTCCATTAAAAATGAACCGGTCCGTTTTAGCTATTACACCAAAGGAATGCGCCAGTAAAATGCTTAGCTTATTGGCCGCATCAAATCCACCGGTATCCAATTTGGGATTGCTTTCCGCAAAACCTAATTGTTGGGCCATCAGCAGGGCTTCATTGAATGCAAGGTGCTCCTGAAAAATTTTAGTTAAAATAAAGTTCGTTGATCCATTGATGATACCCCTGAAAGATTGTAACAGGTCATTGTCATAATATTCTTCCAGGTTGCGGATAAGCGGCATACTGGCGCAGCAGGAAGCTTCATAAAGAAAAGGTGTTTGATATTGCTGTTGCAATGCAAGCAATTCTTCAAAATGTTCCGCAATCATTTTTTTATTGGCGCTTACCACCGCCTTTCCTTTTTGCAAAGCCGTTTTAACGATTTCAAAAGCGGCATCCGCATCATCAATCAACTCAACGATTACATTGATGCCGTCATCGTGTAATAATACCGCCGCATCGGTAGTAAAATTTTCCGCACCGATACTTCTTTTCTTCTCCGCGTTTTTGATGCAGATCTTTTTAATGTTTGACTGAAGCGTAGCCGTATTGTGCAAAACATCATACAGCCCTTTGCCTACTACACCAAAGCCAAAAAGTCCGATAGTTAATTGTTTGCCAGGTTCCATTTATTTTATAATTTATTTGTTGATAGAATGTTCAACTATTTTTTATAAGAAATCCGCTGATCGTTTTTATTTCGAAAATCTCATTTTTTTGGTTACGAACAATTGATTTTTACGGCAGGATCGTTGTGTCATCTTAATCCTGTGTAAGGTATGTGTGCAGAATCGGGACTCTTCTTTACAACCATGCTTTTTTCTGTTGTCCGGGCAGAAGTATTTCATGGCATTCCCGAAAAAAATGCCGAAATGCCGGCACAGGTCGGGATTTCGAATTACAAGGTTTTTGTCCAAGCTATATTTCATTTCTCAACATCGTTGCATCGCCCTCTTGTACCGCATACCATTGGGGAGCTTTACCCATGTTGTTTTTTAGAGAAACAACATAACCATTTACACCCGTGCGGTTAAGGTAGCCAAACTTTTAAAAGTTGGCTACATTTGTCAATTACGCCTGCGTATCTGTGCAGGTATGCTTTTATGCGCCATGTTTTCCGGGTCGCTTAATATCCTCTTGATGCTACCTGAAATTTCGGCCAGTATCCTGTCGCGTTACGCATGTTGTTGACCTTCATCTTCCTGAAAAAAGTGATTGAATGTGATTGTAAATAGATTGCAGCAATCACCACCAGAAAGTAGAATAGAATTATTACCGGATGAGCTTTGTAATATTCCCCGCAGTGTGGATAGGGGTATAAAAAAAAGCTCACCCGATAAATCAGATGAGCCTTTAATATTTTGCGTAGATATTTTGAGCTGTGAATCTGACTTATCTCTCCGCCAGCTGGCGGATGGAATTGGCACCTTGTTTTTATAAAAACTAAAATAGGTTGCCAAGGCTTCAACGGGCCATTACCCTCTGCCTTTCTTGATAAGTGATAACTAAAGAACTGGTGCAAAGGTATAAGCAGGATTACAATAATTCCAAATAAATTTTAAATACTTTTTGTTTAACCGGTTATTATGAAGGATGGTACAGTACTCCGGGGGTAATTTTTATAAAAGGTTTTAAGCGCTTAAGTTTATAAAATAAACTAATGAATTTCTTGTTTTATCTTAGCAACGTCGAAATAAATAAAAATGATAATGTATGATGGATATCCGGCAAACCCTGCAACAGTATTTCGGCTACAAAGAGTTCCGCCACAACCAGCAGGAAATCATTGAGAACGTTTTAGCGAAAAAAGATAGCATTGTTTTAATGCCCACCGGTGGTGGCAAATCTTTGTGTTACCAAATACCGGCATTGGTTTTTGAGGGCGTAACCATTGTAGTTTCTCCCCTGATCGCTTTGATGAAAGACCAGGTGGACGCACTTAAATTAAACGGTATCGCCGCCGCCTTTTTAAATTCTTCCCAATCCACCTTTGAACAATCAGCTATTATTCAGCGGCTGAAAAATAACCAGCTAAAATTATTATACGTTGCACCCGAAAGATTATTGGGCCAAAATAGTTTATTGAATTACCTGAAGGATATCAACGTATCCTTGTTTGCCATTGACGAAGCACATTGTATAAGTCACTGGGGGCATGATTTCAGGCCGGAGTACCTTATATTGGGACAGTTGAAAAAACAATTCCCCCACACACCGGTTATCGCATTAACTGCCACTGCGGATAAATTGACCAAACAGGATATTATTCAAAAACTGGAAGTAACCGACTATACCGTTTTTGAAAATTCTTTCAACCGGCCCAACATCAGTTATTTTATAAAACAAAAGAGAAATTATTTACAACAACTCCTCGATTATTTACAGGCGCATAAAGATGATTGCGGTATCATTTATTGCCTTAGCAGAAATTCTACTGAAAGCCTGGCGGAAAATTTAAGGGACAAAGGATATGCGGCAGCAGCCTATCACGCAGGGCTTGAAAAAAATATAAAAGAACAGAATCAGGAGAAATTTTTACGGGATGAAATAAAGATCATCGTGGCGACGATCGCTTTTGGAATGGGCATTAATAAAAGCAATGTGCGCTTTGTAGTACATGTTGACCTGCCCAAAAATATCGAAGGTTATTACCAGGAAACCGGGCGGGCCGGCAGGGATGGATTGCCCAGCGAAGCCATCTTATTTTACAGTGCCGCGGATGTTTTCAAATTAAAAAATTTTGCTACCATCGAAGGCAATGCGGCCCAATCCAGGATCATGCTTAAAAAGCTCGATCAAATGTCGGCGCTGTGCAGTACAAGGCAATGCAGGCGGCAATATTTATTAAACTATTTTGATGAGGCGGCGCCTGATTTTTGTGGCAGTTGCGATGTGTGCCTGAGTGATGAAGAAAAAGCGGATGCTACCATTGAAACACAGAAATTGCTAAGCGCTGTGGCCCGCCTCAATGGAAGGTTTGGTATCAATTATGTAATTGATTTTTTAAGGGGAAGCAGTACTTCGAAGACGGAGCACCAGTCATTAAAAACATTTGGCATCGGCCAGGATATTGGCAAGGATCAATGGAAGCAATATGTAAGGGAATTGCTGCATTTAAAATATTTGCAGCAAAGTGAAGGAGAATACCCGGTGCTTCAATTGAATGAAACAAGCCTGCGGATTTTAAAAGGAGAAATGCCTGTAAGGTTGGTAAAATCAGTAACGGTCCGTAAAGGGATGCCTGTAAATATACAAGGCGCTAATATGGTGAATGCTGATTTGTTTAAAATCTTAAAGGCGATCAGATACGAATTGGCGAAAGAGGAAAACGTTGCCGCCTTCCAGGTTTTTTCTGATGCTACCCTGGTGGAAATGGCTACTTTTTTACCACTCACTACCACCGATCTCGCAAATATTTCAGGTTTTGGAAACCTTAAGCTGGTAAAATACGGATCATTGTTTTTGGATCCGATCATTGATTATTGCAGGGCCAATCAGCTCACTACAAAGATGGGTTCAAAGGCCCCCAAACGCCTGCGCATGGTGAGTGTTAGCAGTAAATCAACCGAAACAAAACTGATGAGCCTGCAGTTATTCCGGCAGGGGAAAGATATTGACCAAATAGCGGCTGAGCGTGAACTGAAGAGAGGTACGATAGAAGAGCATTTGGGCCATTTTGTATTTACGGGGGAAATCAATATACATCAAATAGTGAGTAAGGATAAATTGGAAACTATTACACAAGCTATCGTGGAAAATAAAAACAGCCTGGCCATTGCGCCCGTGAAACAGCAATTGGGCGATGCTTATTCTTATGGGGAAATTATCGCTGTTATGAATTATTTGAGAAGGATGCGGGAAGGGTGAAAGTATGATTTTAATAGGGCGGGGAAGCGGGAACTTAAATAACTTTTATGCTTGAAAATGGATTAATGATCCTTAATTTGTTTTCAATAATTAATCCGTTGTGTAAATCTTCCGTGTATAATATTGTACACTCACATGCTAAAGCTGCGCTAATGATAAGGCTATCATAAAAACTAAAACGATACTTACCTGCGACTTTACATGCCTCTAAAATGGTAGCATGGGTATTTGTATGAAGATTATTGTTTTTGCAACATTCGTTGATGGCATCGGTCGCATTTTCGTAACTGAATTTGAATTTTTTTGTAATAGTATTTGTTAGTTCCTGTAATACCTGGGTACTTACATAACTGTTCCGGGTACTTATTAAATCCCGGGCAATAGATTGCTTGTCTGCCTCACTATTAGAGTAGCTGTAAACAATTATATTGGTATCAATAAATACGTTATCGTTCATTAGCCTCTTCTCTATTAAAGGTGTAGCCTTTAGTGTCAATGGAAATTGCGTTAAAAGAAACCAATTTATTAGCAGGTTCATTTTTTTGATCCCCTTCATTTTTTGCAAAAGCAATCACTTCCACCTCTTTTCCAATGTATTCTTTTGGCACATTGAAAAAAATGGTTTGAGTGTCGGGAATAAGTATTGTGCGAATCATACTTTAAAATTTGCTGTAAGCTAATTTTTTATTTACTATAGGCAAAAAATAATTTTAATCGTATTGGGTGAAAATAAGTACCCTTCAAACCGAAAGCCCAAAGCCTCATATCAACACTTAGGCGATCCTCCAGCAGGCGGACGCCAATAAAGCTTAATCAGGTTATCATTGCCGGGGCCAAATAAATAGAAAGAAGCATTTACTTTTGAACCAGAGCGGAAGTTCTATACTGCGCAAGGGATAAATTAGTGATATTTTTTTTGTTCCCTAAACAAATAAAACAAGCTACCCCTATCCCCTAAAGGCGTAAAAATTATTAATTTAAAACGTAATTAAAGCTCCCCAATGGTATTAAGTACAAGAGGGCGATGCAACGATGTTGAGCATGGAAATATAGTTTGGACAAAAAACTGTATTTCGAAATCCCGATTTTTTCGGGAAAGCCTGTCCCGGTTCATCGGGAGGGATAGGGGTAGCTTGTTTTATTTGTTTAGGGAACAAAAAAAATATCACTAATTTATCCCTTGCGCAGTATAGAACTTCCGCTCTGGTTCAAAATTAAATGCTTCTTTC
>JANOTW010000591.1:0-3649 GCA_031416575.1 Ferruginibacter sp. | reverse complement strand
ACCCCCCCAAACCCCCTTTTTTCCAATTATTTTTGCTCAAACTGTTAGCCGCTCGGTGGGGGGGGGCACCCCCCCCACGGCGGGCTTCCCTTGGCTGGTGTCCCACCAGCCAGCAACAATTTGGGATGCACTCATATGCCGGGACGTATAAAAAAGTATCATTGGTTAAAAACTGATTGGCAGCATGACTTTAAAATTATCCCATGCTATAATTAAACCGGCACCTGTGGGGGTTTTGTCAAATGCCATTACAAAAGCATCTAAAACGTCCGTTTGTTTTTGAACAGGAACTTCTATTCTCACTACATCTTTGCTTTCATCATACTTAAAAGAGCCCCAGGTATCCGTTTCCTTATTGATAATAAGCGTCCATTTATCGGGAAATGGAATACAATAAATCGTATATCGGCCCTTCTTTATTTTGGTGGCCCCAATTTTTACGTTTTGAAAAAATTCAATCTCCGAAGCTTCGTTGGCCCCTAACCGCCAAACTTGTCCATATTCCAGTAATTCACCAAAAATAGTGCGGCCATTCTTTTGGGGCCTGCTGAAAATTACCCTTGCCACCAAAGGTTCCGTCACTTTATCCTGGATCTTTAATACCGGGTAACCATTTGGATAATAACTCATATCCATTGGTGATTTATCTACCGGGGGTAATTTTAGCTGGGCCTTTGTTGCAAAACAAAAACCAATCAACAAAAAAACCGCTAATGAAACTTTTTTCATGAATATTATTTTTTAGTGACAAATATAGAACGAATCAGCTATTATTAAGTTCGCCCAATTGATGAAAGGCGAAAGTTTTGAGGGCGGGAAAAAATAATTGGTAACATTCCCCCAGTTCATCATAGCGCTCATTAAAAATTTCATATGCTATCGCCGATTCTGATAAATAAGCGGCACGCCTTACCAAACCTCCAAAACTTTTTTCAATCCCTTCTTTAAAACTATAGTGATATAACCAGTTTTGCTGTTGCATGTACGGAAGCATTTGCAGAAACTTTTCCGGTAGCCCGGCGCTATTATTTTGCAGGCTTAAATAGGTTGACTGGCAAAATGAACCCAAACACTTTTCATCCGCGAATTCTTTTTTATCATTGGCTAAAAAATGATCATAGACTACGTCTATAAAAGCGCCTGAATAGAGGCGGTATTCTGCTTTAAAATACGCTTTGGCCTTTTGGGTAACCGGGTGAAAATCCGTAAACTCATCAATTGCCCTGTGCAGTGCGATACCTTTTTGGATAACAGGTGAGAAATCAAATTTTTTTTTGCCCTTCACAAAGTCACTGATCATATTGCCCGTTAAAATACCAGGTTGGTTAAAGGACAGATAAGCGTGGGCTAAATTGTTCATATTTTATAATGGGTATTTTAGATTGCTATAATTCGCAAGGGATAAATTAGTGATTTTATTTTGTTTAATAGCGCAAAATATACGCGGTTCACGGATAATGTTGTGTTGTTACGCTAAATGCAACGTGGGAAAAGATCCCCAATGGTATGCAGTACAAGTCCCGGTTCAAGTGTAACATCGGGATGCCCCGATAAAAGATCGGGGCAAGCGATGCAACAATGTTTAATTGAAATACTTCTGCCCGGACAACAAAAAAAGTATGGTTGTATAGAAGCAGCACTTCAGCCGGTCCCATAAAAATAGTAAACACTTTTTTGTTCCTTGTGGAGTATAAATAAGATTATTATGTGCAACAAAATTTAACGGCCCACATCGGGTACTACCGGCAGACTTTCATTTCCGGCGTCATTAACAGATTGTACCGCGAAAAAATAATTATCTTTTGAATAGGGTAAACGCATTTCCGTTTCCGTAGTAAATATTTTTTTCTGCCAGAAAGCACTGGTAGTTTCCCTCATTAAAATATAATATCCTTTCGTTTTACCAAATTTAGGGGCATCCCAATACAAATACGTTGAGTTGGTCAATTTCTTTACATCCAGCTTCACGGAGGCGGGCATGGAAGGCGCCTTAGCAAGATTTGCCAGGTTGGCCAGGTTCATGCAGGTGTTTTTTCTCAGGTATTCAAAATCAATGAATTCGGGCAGATCACCATATTGGATATTATTTTCAACTCTTACATCCTGGTGCTGGCGGGTATAGTTTTCATTCATCTCCGTAAAGCGAACAGCCGCAAAGCCACGCTGTACATAAGGTGTATGATCCCCGCCCCGAAGAAAACGGTCATTCCGGTAAATCATTATTACCTGCAGGTTATCAACGTAACGTTCACCGGTCTCTTTTACATAGCGGGCCAGTTGTCTTGATTTGCCATCATTTTCCAAACCAAGGCCCCTTATCAATGCCGCGTTTTTTTCTGTTTCAAATGCGGGTAACCCTTCGCTAAATACACGGATTTTTGTATTGTCAATGATATTTGTTTCATTACTGTTATTACTCCCCATGATATCATTGTTCAGTACAGCCTCAATATTCCAATTTGCTTTTTTTGCTTTTTCACTCATAAACGTGGCCCCCAATAATCCCTGCTCCTCACCACTCACCGCAACAAAAATAATTGTAGCGGGAAAGCTTCGCTTACTCATCACCCTGGCGCATTCCATTACGGCTGCCACCCCGCTGCCATCATCATTAGCCCCTGGTGCATCACCGGTCCGGTCCATTACACTGGTACGCATATTATCCAAATGGCCACTGATAATAAAAATGCGGTTGTCAGCAGGATCGGTTCCTTTCAAGGTAGCCATTACGTTACCCAATAACAGTAACGCATCCACTCTTTTACCATCAGGTTGTAAGGTGGTAGTATCAATCATGGCTGTCAATCTGCCCGAAGATTGTTTTGCCATTTCATTAAACCTGCTTAATACCCAATTGCGGGCGGCCCCTATACCTCGCCTGTTATCAGTTTGGGTACTTAAAGTATTTCGGGTACCAAATGCCACCAATGTTTTAATGTAGGATTGTAATGAGTCGGGGGATACTTCTTTTACCATGCTTTCAATCTCCGGGTCACGCTGGATAATGGTTTGGGAAAATAAATGCCGTGTGGAAAATAACAGGCAGAAAAAAAATAATTGCTTCATACGTTCAGTTTAAAATTTATGATGGAACCGGTGTTGGAAAATCTTTTTTGTTTCATTGGTGCAGCGCTTTCCTGCAATCATATTTATTTGTTCCCCGGCAAAAGGCTTTCATGGCATTCCCGAAAAATGCCGAAAGGTCGGCACAGGTCGGGATTTCGCAATACAGTTTTTTGTCCAAACTATATTTCATTTCTCAACATCGTTGGGTCGCCCTTTTATACAACCATGCTTTTTGTCCGGGCTAAGAAGCTATGTGGAGCATCGTTGCATCGCCCTCTTGTACCGCATACCATTGGGGAACTTTAATTGCGTTTTATGTTCGACACATCAAATTCCTTCGTCCCGTAGAAACATAATATCGGTAGCACAGAAAAAAATCATTCCATAAGTCCCGTAGGGACGTGATAACATTCCTAATAGTTTTAAAATATCACTCTGCTCTTGATTTTTTATATCACGTCCCTATGGGACTTATGAAATTATATAATCTACATTTCTACCAATATCCCTTCCGCCGCGGCGGAATAATAGTGAACACCAATGTATTATTGCCGAAAATCCATCATTTAAAATGTTCATGTTT
>JANOTW010000590.1:0-6940 GCA_031416575.1 Ferruginibacter sp. | reverse complement strand
ATACTGCTTTGCCAATAAGGTGTTGTGAAGCTGTTGCAGGCATTCCTGCGCTGCGGTAGATAGCGTTACTTTGCTATACTCGTTTTTTTTTAGACATATAAAGGTTTTTAAATGAACTGCTAAGGTCGTATTTTTATGCTGTTCGTAATCCTTCACCGTAGGTGTCGGTTCAACATTGCATTGGCAATAGCCGGGCTGGACGCTGAAACAATGGGCATTTTATCGCTCACTGTCATTTGTTCCGGCTGACGTGTTCCATTTAAGCTTTTAGTTGTTATCTTGTACAAAATATTTTCAATTAGGCTTTGGTTATGGGCAGACGGTTTTCAAATACCCAGCCATCGCCAATGCTGAATGTTGTGCGCCATTGTATCGACGTCTCTAAGAATTGAAGAGTTATGATTAATACTATACCCAAACCCCAACTAGTTTTAGGATACGTTGAGTTTTTTAATGAGCCTCCGCCAGAGGACAGATTAAGTATAGTGGCGTCAATTTGTAAAAGAAATCTAATCGCTGAACTTTCAGGTCTTAACTATCGCTTAAAACAGAAAACCTCAAAACATCAAGACACAACCCTAGATACACAGGCAAAGGCGTTGAGATACTTTAGCAACAATGATGATTTTACTTTAAGGAATTACTCAAGAATCCCTGAAAAGTATACTAAAAACAAAGACGACTATCCTTTAATATTTATAAGACAAAGCTGTTTATTTGCACTAGAAGAAATAATACAATCAGACCTTGAAGTAATTGAAGATTTCAATGTTTCGAGACCAGAAGTGTGGGAGGCAATTTTCAAATATATACTCGCTGTAAATACTCATCTAACTAAAATTGAAGAAGAAGAAAATGATGACAAGGTTAATTTTGAAAATATAAATCCTAAAATGCTTCCGTTAAATGAATTAAATGTTAGCACTGACCCGATTTATACGCCATATAGAGGATACAAGTTATTGGAGTTTTTATCTAAACATGAACAATTGAAATCTCATGTCAAAGATTATTTTGCAGAAACATATTCGGCTACTTACGACTACTTTATTTATGAAACTCTTGGTATGTATTTAGCAAATAAACATCCTAACCCAGAACATGATTTCTATTATAATGTACAAGGAAAATCTAATACTTTATTTGAAGCTCTTTCAAAAAAATACAATTCTGCAGACTTTATTAAATTATTGTCAATAAAGAAATTTCCTTTTTATAAATCATCGGAGAGTTCCTACATTTTGTTTGACAATACATTATTGTTAGAGAAGTCTTATTCGCAATTCATAAATGATTTTTGGTTTGACCATGTAAAAAATCTTAAGAGTCCGAATGGTCTATCACTATTTGATATAAAAAAATACAGGTCAATTATTGGATACTTTTTTGAAAGTTATGTTCGAGATACTATTGAATATTGCTTTGCTAAATCGAAGCACTATAAACTAAGATTATTTGATGACCTTAAAATAGCACAAAAAAGTGGCGAGATTGAAATTACAGACTTATATGTAAGGTATGATAGAAAGATAATATTAGGGCAAGTGAAATCTACGAGTATTTATGACAACGAAAAATATGGTGGAAATGTAGAGGCATTCTATAAAAATAACAGAAGTAGTTTTTTTGAATCCTTTGGTGTCGACCAATTGGTTAATTCTATACTTAAATTGGAAAATCACATAAAAGATGTGGATTTAGGATTTCCTGTTGGTCAGCCGTATAAGATATTTCCAGTTTTAATAGTTAATGAAAAGGCATTGCAAGCACCGCTAATGGGTGAGATATTTCAAAATAGATTCCTAGAGTTGATGCAAGAATTCAAAAATATGAAAACTCACGTTCACCCTTTGTCAATAATTCATATTAGCGATTTAGAAAACATTCAAGAGTTTCTCTATGAAAAGCCCAATGAAATATGGAATTTACTTAAATACCACTGTCGCTATCCTGAATTTATGCCACCGTTTTATAACTCAATTTATAGAAGAGACATAAGACCAAACTACAAGAGAAGCGTCAAACTTTATGAAGAGTTGATTTTAAAATATCAAGCTTCCTAATCAACGGCAGGCAACATTAAGAACAATAGCCGAAAGCCCCCAGAAAAAGCCCCCATTAAAAAGCTGTTAATGGGGGCTTTTGGTTATTGTTTGTTGAAACATCAGGTTTGCTGCTATGCTGGCTGACGAATATATCCTCATCTTTTTATCGCTATCGGCGACATATCCGGCTGACCGAATAAATCCCAGCGATATTGCATAACTTCAACTCCATAATTTCAATCGGCTTCAGTTGTCGGCTGACGTAACACAGAATACCAGCACAGCAGAAAGCCCAGCTCGTTGGCTGCAAGATTTGACAGACCATTTATTAAAATAGTATGAGTAATTACAAAGAACAGGAGTTTGACTTTATACAAAGAACAAAATCTATTATTGAACAGTATGACAAATTTCAAATTTCAGAGAAAGATAAGCGGTATCAATTTACCGGTTGATGGTGGTAGGCTGGTTTGTTTATAATTTATATTTCCTCAGATACAAAACATTAATTTATGAAAGAGATATTCCTGTTAATGCTTACCGGATTTGTTTTTAACCAAACCATTTCAGCCCAATTTTTTAAAAAAGATGCCGGACTTGCACATACATTTTCTATTGTGGCAAGAGACCCGGTTACAGGCGAAATGGCCGTGGGCGTACAAAGCCATTGGTTCAGTGTGGGCACTGCTGTAAGCTGGGGCGAAGCAGGTGTTGGTGTGGTGGCCACCCAATCTTTTGTAAATAAAAGTTATGGCATTAAAGGCTTAGGGTTAATGAAAAATGGAAAAACTGCTCCTGAAGCACTGAGTGAATTACTTGCTGCCGATGAAGGCCGTGAAGTAAGACAGGTGGCAATGATCGACGTAAATGGAAATGTAAACTCCTTCACCGGCAAAAACTGTATTGATCATGCAGGTAATATTGTTGGCAAAAATTATTCGGTACAAAGCAATATGATGTTGGGCGATAAAGTAAATGCAGCCATGTCTAAAGCTTTTGAAGGCAGCGAAGGAAAACCTTTGGCAGAGCGTGTTTTACTGGCTTTAAAAGCGGCACAGGCTGTAGGTGGAGATATACGGGGTAAACAATCTGCCGCAATTCTGGTCGTTGCAGGTAAAAGTACCGGCCAGCCCTGGAACGAAAGACTGATTGATTTACGAGTAGATGATAACAAAGCACCGTTGGATGAATTAGACAGGTTGCTGAGATTGTTTAGGGCTTATGAGCATATGGACAAAGGCGATCTGGCTACAGAAAAAAATGACATGAAAGGGGCCATGGAAGAGTATGGCGCAGCTATGAAAATGTTTCCTGAAAACCTGGAAATGAAATACTGGACAGCTATTACCCTGGCAAATAATAAAAAGGTTAAAGAAGCATCGGATCTGCTCCAAAAAATTTATATAAAAGATGCTAACTGGCGTGAGTTAACAAAACGTTTACCAAAAGTGAATTTATTAAATGTTTCGGCAGCCGACTTACAAATTTTATTGAAGTAATTTTGTAAAAACATAAAAACTGATGAAATTAATAAACAACATTATAAGTACTCTTATATTTTCAGCAATCATCATTTCCTGTACTGCACAAACAAAAACAGCTTTAAATGCAGATGAGTTTGAAAAAGCAATCACAACAAAAGAAAATATTCAGATACTGGATGTAAGAACGCCGGGTGAATTTTTTGGCGGACATATAAAAAATGCTTTACAGGCCGGCTGGAATAATAAAACAGAATTTGAACGCCGCCTGGCATTTATTGATAAAAATAAACCGGTGTATGGTGTATTGCCTGGCCGGGGGTAAAAGCGCCGCTGCTGCAGATAAAATGCGTAAACATTGGTTTGACAATGTACCGACAGAATTAATTTCTGAGGAGGAATGGGGAATTGAAGAATCGCATATATCATTTATTAAAGAAACGGAAACTAAGAATGTTAAGGATATTGCAAGACATATTAGGAATTCAATAGCTCACTATAGATTTAAAGTATTTGGAAACAGCGATGAAAAAATAAGTAAAATTAAATTTGAAGACTTTAATCCGAAGAATGTAAAGACATTTGAAGCAACGATTCCACTTTCAAATTTTAAAACTTTTGTAGACAAGTTTTCAACTGCTTTAACAACAGAAATGACAAAGCAGAAATAAACCAGCAGCTAACATTAAGAACAATAGCCGAAAGCCCCCAGCAAAAGCCCCCCATTAAAAAACTGTTAATGGGGGGCTTTTGGTTATTGTTTGTTGAAACATCAGGTTTGCTGCTATGCTGGCTGACGAATATAAACCCATCTTCAGTCTGTTATCAGCAGTAGTCCTGGCTCGACGTTCATTGTTCAACTTTTTGTTGTTAACTTCAACTTCATATTTTCAATTGGGCTGCGGTTCCGGGCTGGACATTATAAAATTCCAGCACAGCAGCAAGCCCTAACGTTGTAGGCAATTTTTCTGCAAAACCCTGAAATTTTTTTTGTACATTTGATCAAAGATAAAAAAGATGAAAACTGCTTTACAAGTTGATATAACCTATGACCAAGTTCTTTCTTTGGTGAGACAATTGCCGAAAAGAGAAAAGATAAAGCTGACCAAAGAGTTAGAAAAAGAAGGCATTAAATCAAAATTATCGGGACTACTTAAAACATTTCGTAGCAAAGATCTAAGTTTGAAAACAATTAACGAAGAAGTTGAAATTGTAAGACAACAAATCTATGAAAGTCAAAAACATTAAAGTTATTTTTGACACTAATGTTTGGATTAGCTTTCTTATCGGAAAACGTTTGGCGTTCATCAAAAATTATATTGCAGACGGACAAATTACCATAATCGTTACTCAGCAACTATTGGACGAGATAAAAGATGTTACAAGTAGGGAAAGACTGAAAAAATATTTTCCGAAAGAGAGCGTTAGTGAATTAATTGAACTTCTGGAAACAATTGCAGATAACATGGAAATAAAACCAACACACTTAATAAACCGAGACCCAAAAGACAATTTCCTGTTGGACCTAATAGACTTTTCAAAAGCTGACTATTTGGTTACAGGTGACAAGGATTTATTAGTACATAATCCGTTCAAAACAGCAACAATTTTAACACCGGCAAATTTCGAGAAAGCTATGACAGACCGATAGAAAGCCTACCGGTAACATTAAGCCAGGTAGAAGAAATGCCCCCAAAAAATACCCCCGTTAGAAAAGAGCTAACGGGGGTATTTTTGCTACCTGCCTGTCCCGATTTTTCGGGAGTGTTAAGCACACACGGACACCAACAGACTGTTGCTATAGGTGCAAGAGTAGCCCGGCCTTAGGCTGGGTCTCAGTATGGTAGTAGGGTACGGCGGTTGTTTGCCGCTTCTTTTTAATTGTTGCCATATAATTTCCCTTACCCATTTTTTGCAGGCGCTTTTCTTGTTTCAATAATGTTCATCCCCCTCATAATCCTGCTTTGCTTTATCATTAAAACCGGTATTTTGCAGGTGGCAGTCGCCCTTCCATTATTTGTTACCGCTTTTAAACTCCGCACCGGCTTGTAACATGGGTATTGCTGCAAGTGGGGCATGACATTGTTAACTTCGGCTGTAGTACTCTGTCAGCAATAGTTCCGGCTGACGGTTTTCAATTTGGCTTTTAGTTGTTATCTTCAACTTTTAAAACAATTTCGGGCATTGGTTCCGGGCGGACGTTTTTCAAATACCCCACCTGACAGCAATACCTGATCGTTGGCGGTCATACTACTTCGACATCGTGGACTTTAAACATAACAGAAACAGATTAATTAAATAAAACCAAATACAATGAGAAAAAACAAAGTCATTTCCTTGCTGATTGCGTTAGGCATATTGTTTAATGCCTGCTCCGACAGTAAAGAGAAAAAAGGTGCCGGGACTTCTAACGGCGATTCCACCAAAGAAACATTTTCAATCAGCAACCTGGTAAAAGAAAATACTCAGGTGCCCGACAGCATTATTGCCCGGCTGAATGCACAGCATCACCAGTTGAAAGTGCTTGCAAGACGTACGATACCCGGTCTATTTACTCCGCCGGAAATGAAATACTTTTCCGACCATGCCGTTATGTTAGATAAGCTTCCCGTTATTAATCCCGGCCCTGGCGAATATGTGCATGTAATGGAAGGGCAGCGGCATGGCTACAAAAATCTTACCATCGGAATTACTGAAACTTTTCCGGGCGGGGCACCACCGATGCATTCGCATGAAGGAGAAGAATCGCATGTATTGCTGGAAGGAGAAATTCTTTATGCATTAGGCGATACCGTGTTTACCATCAAAGCCCCTTATATGGTTAACATACCGCCGGGTGTCCCGCATGCATTTAAAAACATTGGCAATAAAACTGTCAATATGGTGGTTATCTTCCCGACCAATATCTGGAAATACGATGTGTTGGATTATTTTCCTTTTGACAAAGACACAGCAAAAACAGTGTCCCGGTTTACCCGGTTTAAAAATAAACAGCTTGCAATGAAACAATAAAAGCAGAATTTAGTAGCCGGTTTACTGTTGATTATAGACCGTTTTTTTTGCTGAATAATGTTTTCCTGCTTCCTGCCAATAAGTACGAACCACCAAACATTAAGAACAATAGCCGAAAGCCCCCAGAAAAAGCCCCCCATTAAAAAGATGTTAATGGGGGGCTTTCGGTTATTGTTTGTTGACCGACGCCTTGCAGGGTGCCACTGCTCCTTTACTGTAGGCAATTAGTAGCCAGGAGCGCCTCTCTAACTTGCTTGGAAGGAGTACAATTATAAAAACCGGCCACTACCTTATAGCTTTGTTTGGGGCCTGGCACATAGCTGCCCTTACCCACCAATGATTGCCGGTGGAACGGTTGTTTTCCGGTAAGTTTTTCTACATCCATTTTTATTATACTTTTTA
>JANOTW010000589.1:0-1631 GCA_031416575.1 Ferruginibacter sp. | reverse complement strand
CTCTTTGGATTCAATCAATTATTGGTTTCTTAAAAAAAGCGTGAATTTATTTGGAGAGGCTTTTGTAAAAATGATCGCATACGAAAGGTCGAAAGTTGGTTCCACCAATACCGGGATTGCTATTATAAAAGAGTTCTGGAGCAAGCATGGAATTGAAAAAACGGCGCTTAAAATTATAGATGGCAGCGGGTTGTCGCCTGCTAACCGGGTTACCACTCAATCATTGGTAACGGTGATGCAATACGCAAAAAGCCGGCCCTGGTTTTCTTCTTTTTACAACGCATTGCCCGAAATGAATGGCATTAAAATGAAGGATGGTTATATTGGCGGTGTAAGAAGTTATACTGGTTATTCGAAGAGCAAAAACGGAAGCGAATATACGTTTGCTTTCATAGTAAATAATTTTGATGGTAGTGCAGGTATGGTTAGGGAGAAAATGTGGAAGGTGCTGGATGTTTTAAAGTAACTTTCCAAAAAAATTTTTTATGAAAGAACAAAATTTCAAGAACCATCCGAAATTTGTACCGCTTTACCATGGGCTTACCGCTATACTCATTTTAAGCGGGTTAATCGCCGCCCTTGTAAAATTTACATTTTATTATCTTGTTGTTTTCGGCAGGCTCGTGGCGGCTTTGCTGGTATTACTATTTATTATTGGCGGTTTATTATTTTGGTTCACCAGGATTTTTTCACTTAGGGCGCAGGACAGGGCAATCCGTGCGGAAGAAAATCTACGGTATTTTTCATTAACCGGAAAATTATTTGACGGCAGTTTAAAAATTGGACAAATCATCGCTTTGCGGTTTGCCCCAAACGATGAATTGATAGCGCTTACAGACAGGGCTGTAATAGAAAATTTATCATCCAATGATATTAAAAGATACATTAAAAACTGGAAAGGGGATTATTACAGGGTTTAATTAAATTATCATACATCACAAGGGAAAGAAACATTAGGAAAAATTTTTGTCAGGGCTGAAAACATAGCCAGGCATTTGTATACTGCGCAACGGGTAAATTAGTGAACTTATAAGAGTAGAGTGTGCAAGAGATAAAAACGTGGTAAAATTTTTTTGTCCGTGCTGTGAATCTATGAGCATCATCCTTGCATCGCCCTCTTGTACTGTATACCTATGGGGATCTTTTCCCACGTTATGTTGTTTAAATAGTAAAATTTATCTAGTTCGCATTTTTAAGGAATTTAAATTATTCATGGTTTTGTGCGTTGCGAACTATAACATCAATTTTATTTCTTATCCCGATAAGGATCGGGAGAGTCTGACAAGCATTCAAATTTTCATAACTCTTTTTTTATGATGCCGGCTCTTAAACGTGCGAACCAAATATATTTTACTATTCAGACAACATAACGTGGGAAAAGATCCCCATAGGTATGCGGTACAAGAGGGCGATGCAAGGATGATCATCATAGCTTCTCAGCCCGGACAAAAAAGAATGGTTGTATAAAAGGGCGCCCCCACACAAGACTGTGGGGGCAAGTTGCAAGGATGATCATCATAGTTTCACAGCCCGGACAAAAAAAAATATGCTTGTATAGAAGGGCTACCCTCCGCGGCGGGTCATCATAGCTTCTTAGCCCGGAAAAAAAAATATGATTGTATAGAAGAAGC
>JANOTW010000588.1:0-5025 GCA_031416575.1 Ferruginibacter sp. | reverse complement strand
TTTTCATCAATGTAAATATAATTAATAATAAAAGCTCTTTTTAAAAATCAGTAACATTAACCCCCCAAAAGTTGCAAATTTTACTAATACTCATTCTTAAATGAAAAATTTTGGAGGGGTTTGGCTGGGTGCATCCCAAATTGTCGCTACAGTTATCAGGACCGTGGTCGGTGTCCCACCGACCACGGTGGGCTTCCCCTGGCTGGTGTCCCACCAGCCAGCGACAATTTGGGGTGCACCCGTTTGGCTTTATAAACAAAATTATTATTTTTTCATTAACGCTTCAATATCCCCCACAGTTATCGGAATGTTCTTCATCAGGTCCGTGTTACCTGATTTGGTTATCCAAAAATTATTTTCTATCCGTATGCCCATTTTTTCTTCTTCAATATAAATACCCGGTTCAATTGTAAATACCATTCCTGCCTTAATGGGTTCAGTTCTTGTACCAAGGTCATGGACATCAATACCTAAATGATGAGAAATGCCATGGTATAAATATTTGCGGTAGGCCCTGTTTTCAGGGTCTTCATTTTTGATGTCTGATTTTTTTATCAATCCTATCTTTTGAAATATTACGGTGGCCTCATCTCCTATTTTGTCCGTATAATCTATAATACTAATACCTGGTTTTAAAATGGAAGCGGCATAATGATGCAGATGCAAACATGCATTGTACACCGTTTTTTGCCGCAGTGTAAATTTGCCATTAGCCGGAACAGTCCGAGTAAGGTCAGCACAATAATTACCATACTCCGCACCAAAATCCATCAATATCAATTCCCCGTCTTTACATTCCTGGTTATTTTCTACATAATGCAAGGTTCTTGCCCGGTCGCCGCTGGCAATTATTGAACTATATGCAGGACCGGTAGCCCGCTGGGTTAAAAAGGAATGATAAATTTCCGCTTCAATTTCGTATTCCATTACCCCGGGCATAATAAATTGTAGTAATCTTCGAAAAGTGCTTTCTGTTATATCTATTGCTTTTTGCATTATTTCAATTTCCAAAGATGTCTTTATCGCCCTAAGGTCTTTTAATATTCTTGCGCTCCGTTTATAATTGTGTAATGGATAACGCAACTTCATCATTTCGGCATAACGGTAATCCCTAACCGGTACAAGGTTTGCCTTGCGGTCATTTTCATTGCTGTTTAAATAGATGGTATCCACCCAATGAATCCAGGGCTGTAAGGATGCATCCAATACGTCGAGCCATACAATGGTTTGAATTCCTGAAATAGCGGTTGCTTCTTTTGTGCGCAACCGGTGCCCATCCCATTTTTCTTTCAATTCATTGGGACGTACCAATACCAATACCTCCCTGTATTTTGGATCGGGATTATCAGGAAACAATACCAGCATACTTTCTTCCTGCTCAATACCAGTTAACCATATCAGATCGGAATTTTGCTTAAAACGGTATAATTGATCGGCATTAGTGGGCAACTCGTCATTGCTGTTGAATATGGCGATAGATTGCTTATCCATTTTTTCAACAAAGCGTTTGCGATTTTGAATAAATAATTCCGGGTTTAAAGGAAGGTATTTCATTTGTTATTTTTTATGAGTTGCAATATACATTTATAAAATAGTTCAGGAATGGGTTGAAGCCGGCTTAATATTATTCCCGGAATTTCGTACCATTGAAAAAGTGGCTGGTGGGGTTTCGTTTATAATGAATAAATCATAGGTGTGTATCCCAAACATTCGCCGCTGCCTTCTGCCAGTTCATAAACTACGCCTGATGAACCGCCCGGTATAACGCAATTAAAGTTCCCCAATGGTATGCGGTACATTGTCTGAACCGCTGATTGTAACTGATTTGTTTGATTCGCCTGATTTGGGTTTGGCAAACTTAGAAGTGTTGGTTTATCATCATAAAACACAATTAAAGATCCCAATTGGTTTGCGGTACAAGAGGGCGATGCAACGATGCTGCCATGAAATTCTTCAGCCCGGACAACAAAAAAAATATGCTTGTATAGAAGGGCGACGCAACGATGAAACACATAGCTTCTTAGCCCGGACAAAAAAGATAAAAACCAATATGCCTATACTTCGGGAGGCCAGAAGTTCTGAAATACTAATCACTTTTTTAGCCTTAATACAGTATAGCTATTACAAAATAATAATGAAAAATTTTATTTTAAACTTCATTTACCATGCTGTATAATTTTTTACGGGAAAAATAAAAAATATATAAGCCATTCAATCAATCCGTCGCATTCTTTAATCTTGTTCAAAAATACCGGGAACGATTGCAATTTCGCAAACGTTTAAGCAAATTGCTGAAATAAGTTATAATTTAGGAATCTTTCTCAAAAAAATTATAAAAAATCTAAAACCTAACTTTGATTTTTTAAGAAATTACTCACGAAACGATTGCTTGCCATGTCAGTACCAACGATGCCCGCCATTCCTAAAAATGCTTTAATAAATTTAGGGTTGCAAATGGCGGCAGATATTAATTACCAATCTTCCCCCGAAGAATTAGTGTTACAAACCCTTCAACTTGGACAAGGCGTGTTAAATGATACAGGTGCATTGGTAATTAATACCGGGGAGTTTACCGGCAGAAGCCCCAAAGACAGGTTTATAGTAAAAGATGACCTTACGGAAAGTACCGTTAACTGGAATGACTTTAATATTCCCATTGAATCAAAATATTTTGACCAGTTGTACATTAAAATGATGGCCTGGCTCGGTGAAAAGGAAATATGGGTAAGGGATTGCCATGCCTGCGCAGATCCCAAATACCGGATCAATATCCGGGTGGTGAATGAAAATCCCTGGAGCAATTTATTTGTTTACAATATGTTCCTCAGGCCAAAAGAAGAAGAGCTGGAAGGCTTTTCACCGGAGTGGCATATTATACAGGCGCCCGGGTTTAAAGCTGATCCCCTTGTTGATGGTACACGCCAGCATAATTTCGCAATAGTAAGTTTTACAAAAAAAACCATTTTAATTGGAGGTACCGGCTATACCGGCGAAATGAAGAAAGGCATTTTTTCCGTACTCAATTATTTGCTTCCCCATAATAAAAACGTATTAAGTATGCACTGTTCCGCCAATATGGGCATTGCCGGGGATACCGCTATTTTCTTTGGCCTAAGCGGTACCGGTAAAACTACCCTGAGTGCGGACCCAAAACGCTACCTGATCGGGGACGATGAGCATGGCTGGACGGAAAAAACCGTTTTCAATTTTGAAGGTGGGTGCTATGCAAAAACATTTGATTTAAGTGAAGCGAAAGAGCCTGAAATTTATCATGCCATAAAACCGGGCGCCCTGGTTGAAAATGTTACTTTTTTTGAAGGTAGCAATCGTATCGACTTTTCAGGAAGTAAAATAACCGAGAATACCAGGGTGAGTTATCCTTTGCATTTTATCGGTAACGCATTGGAACTATCAATAGGCAAAACACCCAAAAATATTTTCTTTCTTACCTGTGATGCTTATGGCATTTTACCCCCCATCAGTAAACTAACAGCCGGGCAGGCGATGTACCAGTTCATTAGCGGTTACACGGCAAAAGTTGCCGGTACGGAAGCAGGTGTTACTGAACCAAAAGCCACTTTTAGCGCTTGTTTCGGCGCTCCATTTATGCCGCTGCACCCGGGGAAATACGCCGAAATGCTGGGTAAAAAAATGATGGCGGACAATGTAAATGTATGGATGATCAATACCGGCTGGAGTGGCGGCCCCTACGGAATAGGAAAAAGAATAAAACTGGATTATACCAGGGCCATGATCACTGCTGCTTTGGAAGGCAAACTGGAAACTGTGGCATTTGAAAAACATCCCGTGTTTGGAATTTTGATACCTGCCGGTTGTGATGGGGTGCCTTCGGAAATTTTAAACCCTAAAAACACCTGGGCTGATAAACCCCTGTATGATACAAAGGCGAAAGGCCTTGCCCGTTTATTTATTACCAACTTTGAAAAATATGCCAGCGGTGTTAGTGAAGCAATATTAGCTGCTGCGCCGGTAGTGTAATTAAGCCGGTAGTATAATTAAATAATATGCTCAGGAGTTGCCAAACCTTCCATAGCGCTAATCTATAGAACCATTACCAGGGTGGGCAACACTTTAAATTGTTCGATTGTTAGCCAATAAACGATCCCCCTAAATACTAAGGATAGCCGAAGTATGGGGGGATTTTTTTATAAAACCATTTCAGGTATTTCACCTTCTATTATTAACTTGCCGGCTGTTTTCGCCATGATCTCTTCCACACTCACACCCGGCGCCCTTTCCAATAATTTGAAGCCGTCGGCCGTGATATCCAAAACCGCTAATTCAGTCACCACTTTTTTTACACAACCCACCCCTGTAAGCGGAAGCATACAGGCGGGTAATAATTTCGATTCCCCTTTCGGGTTAGTATGCATCATGGCTACGATTATATTTTTAGCGCTGGCAACCAGGTCCATTGCGCCCCCCATGCCTTTTACCATTTTACCCGGAATTTTCCAATTGGCGATATCCCCTTTTTCGCTCACTTCCATAGCTCCCAATATTGTAAGGTCAACCTTGCCCGCCCTGATCATTCCAAAGCTCATGGCGCTATCAAAAAATGCGGAACCCGGAACTGTGGTAATGGTTTGTTTGCCCGCATTGATCAGGTCAGGGTCTTCTTCACCTTCAAAAGGAAAAGGCCCCATACCCAATAATCCATTTTCGCTTTGTAATACTACATTCAAACCTGCCGGTATATAATTCGCCACCAGTGTAGGTATCCCAATACCAAGGTTCACATAATAACCATCCTTTAATTCCTTCGCCAGGCGCTGCGCTATTTGGTTTTTGTTAAGCATACATGATAATGTGAAAATGTTTAAATAATTATAGGGTTTATACTGCGTAAGGAAAAAAATGAGTTGCATTTTTTTGTTGTCCGGGCTGAGGCGTTTCATAGCCTGCCCCGCTATGCGGGGGCATTCCCGATAAAAATGCCGAAAGGCCGGCACAGGCCGGGATTTTGCAATTCAATTTTTTTGTCCAGGCTATATTTCCTTGATC
>JANOTW010000587.1:0-8007 GCA_031416575.1 Ferruginibacter sp. | reverse complement strand
ATCGCTGGGTTATACAATGATTGCTGAAAGAGATAAAGCCAATGAAGAATTGCTACAGCAAGAATTGGCACAGGCTATTTTTTCTCCTAAAAGATTGAATTCATTTTTCTCGAATTAGTATCCAATTTTATTTATTTAATACCATTCCTTCCAAGGCGAAGGCTTCCTGGATGACGCATTCAGACAGAGTTTAGGGGGAGGTGAAATAATAATAATTACTTAAGTAAACGACATTGTATCAGGATTATAATTTTTTTTCGATTCAACTCCGTTTTAACAATAGCCAAAGAGAACCTTGTTTGTCCCTTCACAATTGATTTATCTAATAAGAATACTATTTGCACAAACAAATAGTATTCTTTGTTTTTTATTGATTATCCCGAACTATACGGGTACCTGTATTGGCAAAAGTTAAAGAGAAAATTGGGATGAAATGCTATTATTTGTAAATACTTGCCTATATAACCTGGAAGTTATATTTATGAATTTCAACTACTTCTTAACCATTATCTGTAGCCAGCCTCTGTTTAAACTGAAGCAATAACAGTACTATCAGGCTACCTGTCAAAAGACAAGCATGGAAATTTCGCATATTCAGTTTGCCTTTTTACAGATAATATTAAAACTTTTCGGGTACTTGCCTGTTCCGTTTTTTTTTATATCCCCACTATTATAACTATTGCAGTAACAAGGCCTGGCCTTCATGACTCCACCTCCTAAATGAAATGTTCATTCGCAAATTGAAAGTGCTACTATTTATTCAAGAGTACAAGAGTATCTATATAACTGCCTGATGGAACACACCTCAGGGTCATCCTAAATACAACGTGGGAAAAGTTCCCCAATGGTATGCGGTACAAGAGAGAGTACCCAAATAAACCGTAGTTGATGTTTCGCTAATTACAACTTCCAAAATTTGTAATTCATTCATTTTAAATGGTCAAATTTCGGGTTGTATAGAAGAAGGGAGATGCAACGATGCTTATTCAGAGTTCTGATGCCTGGACAAAAAAGATAAAAATGCATGCACTTTTAACTGCGAAAGATAAAGAGTTCTGTTGCGTTGTGATAAATCCGTGAGGTGGGGATATTTAATTGAAAACACCTCTTAACTACCTGAAAGGTAAACTATCCTGTACGGCAAGGTTTAGTCAACCACCGGAAGCGAGTCTTGCGTAGTCATTAGAGATGGTGGCACGCAGCGTAGACAGCGACTGCTAAAGGTATGCTATTGAGCCCCGAAAGCTTACTCAACGTTGAAGCCTTAATCTTCAGAACAATTAGGGCAACATCAAACCAGTGATAAAGACGAGCTGGGGAGATTCGACCGGGGCCTAAGAACATATCAGAAGCAGACAGGGGTAGTACGGGAACACGGGAGAGCCTACCGCCTCCAAACGAAAATCGGTTTTCCAGGGATTGACCGAAGCCGAACAATCCGAGCTGGCAGGGTACATATCGCCATCCTGTCGAGGCGCAAAGAAAAGGCGATATCGGAGTGGTATCCGGGCCGAGGGAAATTGAAGGCAAGGAGAAGGGCGAAGGCTGTCTTAGCATCCTCATAGTACTGATAGAACGGGTGGCGAACCAGCTCCATAAAAGCCACTTGGTAAGGAAGGGGGATGCCTGTTTACAGAACTGTATTTCAGAAACATTAAATGTACCAGAGATATGGAAGAAATGTTAACACTCAAATACTATGGGTTAAAAACCCTAGGTTGAAGGCAGGACTTAAAGTCCATATGGTGGCTTCGCCGATTTTTTATTTTTTTTATCGAAACGATTGTTAGAGGTTTTTAGAAGCTAAAGCCTTGGACTAAAGTCCATAGCTTTAACTAAAGTCTGTGACCAGTAAAAATGCTGATAGCGAATCGGGCGAGGAACTTTGGTAGCATCAATCACCAATGCTTATGGGAGTTCCTTGACCAGCGGATTAAAGATGGCGTGATAAGATCTATCACAGCTATTGATAAGCGAAACCGTAAATAGAGGAACCGTATGCAGGAAAGCTGCTCGTACGGGTCTGTGGGGGAGCGGGCAGGCAACGAACCGCTCTACCCGGAAAGTTAGATAATAAGAATAATGGTGCTGCAAATTTCCCCCATATTTGTAAAAGCAATCCTTTTTTACTCCTTACCCTTTGGGAGAACGGAATTTGGGTTTTTTCAATAAGCCAGTTAAAGAAAGACTCAATGAGCTGTCGAACTTTACTTACCAAATAAGAAATATGTATCATCAGCAGCATCTGATATTTTTTACCTTTGTGTTTTTTAACAGGAGTTGGAATAATACCGTTTATCCAATATTTAAATCACTGTCTGTATATAGCTTATCAGAATATATTAATATACCTGTATCGCCTCCATGTTTATGTTTAAAAAAGTTATTTTTGGATACGAATGTTCAAAATCCAAGCGTTTTCATACAACTGTATATGGTATCCCCTTTTAACAAACTCATCTATATCGACGAATTTTCTGCTACTCCAAAGTATCAACAGCTCGCCAATTGTATAATAAAAGCTATTGAAACAGATAAACTACAACTGGATGATGTGCTTCCCTCTATTAATGAATTAAGTTTTGAATTTGAAATTTCAAGAGATACCGCTGAAAAAGGATACAAATATTTGAAGAAAACGGGCATCATTGGTTCCGTGCCCGGAAAAGGGTATTATATAAAAAGCAATAATGTAGAAAGGAAGATAAAGGTTTTTCTACTGTTTAATAAACTGAGTGCGCATAAAAAAATTATTTACGATTCATTTGTAAGCACACTGGGAGATGCCGCCACCATTGACTTTTATATCTATAACAACAACTTTTCCCTGTTTAAAAAACTATTGCTCAATTCGAAAGAAGATTATAACTATTTTGTAATCATTCCACATTTTATGGAAGGGGGAGAAAATGCCGATAAAATTATTAACAACATTCCTAAAGACAAACTTATTTTACTTGATAAGCTGGTTCCGGGTGTTACGGGTGATTATGGCGCCATCTATGAAAATTTTGAAAAAGATATTTACAATGCATTGGAAGAGGCGCTGCCTCACTTAAGTAAGTATAGTACGTTAAACATTATTGTGCCTGAATACACTTACCATCCCATTGAGATCAACACAGGCTTTTGTAAGTTCTGTCAGGAGTATGCTTTCAATTATAAAATAGTACACAATATCCGCAAAGAGCCAATCAAAAAAGAGGAAGTATATATTAGCCTAATGGAAGATGACCTGGTGACCCTGATAGAAAAAATAGTGGATCAAAATTTTGAATTAGGGAAAGATGTAGGCGTTATCTCCTACAATGAAACCGCCCTAAAAAAAATAATACTCAATGGCATTACCACTATTTCAACCGATTTTAAAATGATGGGAGAAAAAGCCGCCGAGCTGATACTAACCAGATCCACAGAACATATTGAAGCCAGGTTTTTTTTAACACAGAGAAATTCCCTTTAATAAATTAATTATTTCTTTTTTACCTGTTTCACCGCCGGCTGTACAGTACCGTAACTTAAAAAGTTTATATCAAAATCATGTTTTGAATTTTGATAAACAGGTTATCGCATCTTTTACTGGCCTTTAATGTTGTTCCTCTACAAATAACGTGGGTAAAGCTCCCCAATGGTACTCAGTACAAGAGTACCCGGATAAACCGCGGCTGATGTTTCACTAATAATCCCGATGCACCGGGAGGAAAAGTTCATCAATGGTATTCAATATTGGGTTAGACTTCATTTACTTTTTTTTCCTGATAAAAAAAGTAACAAAAAAAATAAAGGCTACATAAAAAAGGCTACGAAATTCGAACTAAATACATCATCCTATTCAGTAAATATAACGTGGGAAATGTTCCCCAATGGTATTCAGTACACGAGTGCGACGCAACGATGCTTAATTGAAATACTACTGCCCGGACAACAAAAAAAAAAGAATGGTTGTATAGAAATGATTATTTTTTTTTTTAGCAAAAAGAAAAAATAACAAAATCATATCTGCCACTGAAGCTTAATCAGGGTTCAATTGTCTGGACAAAAAAAATCAAAAAGTTATGCACCCAAGCCTGCTCAGATTCGGTGCTTTTTAAAAAACTTCTATTTCCTATTCCAGTTCCACGGGCTTTTCATGGATCTTTACTTTATACCCATATACACCAAAGAAAATAATGACCAGAAAACAGGCCAGTGGTACAATGTATCCTAACTGTATATTGTCTCCGTTCATATCAATGACTATACCCATCAGGTAGGGGAAAATAGCGCCACCCACAATTGACATGACGAGTAAGGATGACCCGATCTTTGTATCTTTTCCCAGCTCATTGATGCCCAGAGAAAAAATAGTAGGAAACATGATGGACATAAAAAAGCCCATTGCACCCAATGAATAAATAACGGATGCGCCCTGTCCTAAAATTGCCAGCAGGCATAATAAGGTGGAAATAATAGCATAGATCGTAAGCAGCTTGTGTGATGAAATAAATTTCAATAAAAAAGTACCAATAAAGCGGCCCCCCATAAATAACAAGCCATACACCACACTTAGGTAATAACCTGCTGTTTTTTCATCAATACCCCCACCCTGTTTTGCCATGCGGATAAAAAAACTGGTAACACAAACCTGGGCACCCACATAAGCAAGCTGGGCAACAACGGCCCAGGTTAGGTGCCGGTGCCGCAGGGTTTTTATAAATTCTACCGGCCTGCTTACCCTGGTATCATCTTTCACTTCGGGGAAATGAAAAAAGTAAAACAATACCGCCACCAGAACCAATACCGCACCCAAAATTATATAAGGCAGTTTAACTGCTGAAGCCTCACTGTTTAGATATGCAAGTTTTTCAGCAGCAGGCATGGCTGCAAGCTCAGTGCCCGTATACTCAACCCCGGATAAAATAAAGACAGTGCCTATAAAAGGTGCAACCACCACAGCAAGCCCATTAAAGGAGGCTGCAAGATTTAAACGGATACCGGAAGTTTCAGGAGGGCCCAGGATGGCAGCATAAGGATTAGCCGCGGTTTCCAGGATGGCCAGGCCACAACCAATAACAAATAAGGCGATCAAAAAAAGTTCGTAGCTCCTGGTATTAGCCGCAGGTACAAATAAAAATACGCCAATAGCAAACAATAGCAAGCCGGTAATGATGCCGCTTTTGTATCCCCATTTTTTTAATAACATCCCTGCTGGAATGGCCATCAGGAAATAGGCAAGAAACACAGAAGTATCTATCAGGGTGGATTGCCTGTTATTTAACTCACAGGCTTTTTTTAAATGTGGTATCAGTATGGAATTAAAGTTATGCGCCATTCCCCATAAAAAGAAAAGGCTGGTTATTAGGATAAACGGAACCAGCAATTTATTTTTTCCGGCGGCAGGGAGTTCAGTTTGCAATGCAGTTGTAGTGGATGGAGCAATGGGTAATGCCATGGTTGTTGTTTGTGTTTATTGTTAGGAAGATTTTAATTGATAATTGAATAATTGATAATGATATAATGATATAATTAATAATGGATAATGTTTTTATTTGGTAGCCTCTGCATCATGTGAACCTACAACAATGGGTGGTTATAGTGTTTTCTTCAATGCTTTCAATCCGTCCTGCACACAGGGAATGATGGTTTACTTCTCTTATAGCGCAACACAAATAAATATATAATTGTAATATATAATTGTAATAAATGGAAGCAAAGATATGTTCATTAAATATTTTTATTAAACATGCTGAAAAAAACCGGCGCTCCATTTGGGTTAACGCCGCACTCAATGTGTTTACAAAAATTATTTAAAAGTAATAAAAGTATAGCTTACCAAAACGCTAACCGTCATGAAGCATCCTGCCATTAAAAATTTTTGATTAATAAAATAAGACGTATGAAAAATAAGGTACATGTTGGCTAATTTGACATGCTTTATCTGACACTGACAGGTTTATTATAAAAAGGATGATACTAATTTAGACGGTATATATTCCACCAAAAAGAATGGCATGATATTTTAATCATTATTTTATTATTTGCCAATAAAATCTATGTTATGGATCAGGAATTGAAATTTATGCAGGAAAATATTTCAGGAAGCATTTCGGTAAAGATGGCCAATGGTCAAACGCTTGATGATTTTTGCACGCAATATATTTCCGATTATAACAGGGATCGTTTTGAAGCGCTTGCCATCCGGGTTTTTGTTGGTGACGAAACAGTTATAACCATCTATGCGGTTGATAAAACCAGGCAGGAAGGCAGTACATTTGGAAACGGGAAAATCCCGGTAAAGAAATTCAAGATCAACACCCTCCCCTTATCCGAATTATTCAGCTATTGCGCATCATTTAATTGCACGCTTTCAACAGGAAATTATGTTTTGGAAGATATGGAAGTAATTAATAAATAAAGCCTGGTTAAATTTTGTTAAACCCCGGACCGTTAAATTTCCAATCTTTTTTCATCCTTTAATTTTTTATAAAATCATAGACTGTGATATCCGCTACGCTTTTCTTTCACCTGCATTCTTATTTATTTTTTTCAAATAAAATTAGTATTACAAACTATTTATTTAATTTACCTTCCAGTTCTTTTTCCATCTCCTTTTTTAAATCGTGTTGCTCATGCGCTTCATCAATGGAATGTGATTGCTGTAGATTTTCTTCATTCTTCGTAAAGCCACTTAATTTGCTGTAATACTTTTGGATGATCTTCAGTTCCTCTTCAGTCATATTCTCTACATCTACCAGCCGGTTACTGGCAAATTCATGGGCTGCCACCAATTCATTTAACTTTAACTGTATAGCCAAAGAATCTTTATTTTGAGATTTCTGTATCAAAAATACCATTAGGAATGTGATGATGGTTGTTCCGGTATTCACCACTAATTGCCAACTCTCCGAATAATGGAAAAAGGGTCCCGTAACAGCCCATACCAGGATGATTAAAAAAGCGATTAAAAATGCTGGAGTACTACCCGCAGCCTTAGTAACACGAGTAGCGAATTTTTCAAAAAAAGTAATTTTACTTTCTCCTATATTGTTTTTCATTTTTTTGATTTTAAAAGTTTAGTATTCAACCTTTCTGCATTCATTCAAAATTGACGATTTAAGCAGGCTTCAAAAAATAAAACTTCTTTTCTACCCGGTTCTTCCGGCATTTAGTTTGAATTTTTATATTTTAATGCAAAAAGATGCCAAAACGATATTTATTTCAAATGAAAACGAATTGGATATGATAATGATCCAGTCCTTTTTCAGGCTATTAATTGTTGTCATGAATGTATTTAACAGGTTAAAAAAACAAGCCTCCTTCATTATTTTAAAGTTAGAAAGCTAATAATTCCGCCTTTATTATCAATTGTGTACCTTCTTTGTTCCAAATTCCATGAAAGCCATCGCTTCCATTTCATTCAATAAACTTGCAGTAATGAAAGATGAAAAAGCATGCACTTTAAACTGCGAAAGATCCGGAGGAAATATACATGGGTTTATTGCAAAAACGAAAGATTAAAGGAGATGCAATATTAATAAATAATAAATTGGATAAACTAATTGGTTGTAATGTAAATTTTAAAAAAAAGACCTCAGCAAAGAAGCCTTACTAAATCCTGTTATAGTAAACATTGACAAAAACGGGAATAAAAAACCGTATCAATTATCGTAGATGCGAATAAATATCCTAAAAAAGAAAAGGGGTTAAAAAAAAGAGGGGTAGGATTGAAATCCTTCCCCGTTTTTATCCAATATCCTATGAAAAACCTATTAACTATAGTATTAAAATCATGCCATCATTTTTACATATTAAAATTTAACCGGTTGGGGAATAAATTCAACATTAATGAGCTGGTTTGGGTAGAGATGTATATTTCGTTTCCCAAACTTTATAATTATGGACAATATTATCATAAGGGCATCTCTAAAAACCTGTGTTTTTGTTTTAACCTCACCTTTAATTCCTCTCCAAAGGAGAGGATAAGGAAGGTTTTTAGAAATGCCCAATAACTTTTTTGCCCCTTGTGCA
>JANOTW010000586.1:0-2421 GCA_031416575.1 Ferruginibacter sp. | reverse complement strand
GGCTTTTTGTTGTTATCTTCAACTTTTAAAACAATTTCGGGCATTGGTTCCGGGCGGACGGTTTTCAAATGCCCCACCTGACAGCAATACCTGATCGTTGTGCGTAATTTTAAAATATTCCAAAATGGCAACAAAAAAATCAATACCCGAAACAACCTCTACTCTGCCTTTGACAGGAAAGCCTGAAAAAAATGGAGAAAATTCTAGTACTTCCAGTTGGAAAATAAATTGGGTTGAAGTGCTTGTTGTAGGTATCATTCTTGCAACTCTCGCATGGCTTTCTGTGACAGTTTTTAGTATGAACGGAACATTAGCGAAAGTCGAAGCACAAACAAACAACTCAAAAGAAGATATAGCGAGAATAAGAGGTGTTCTTCCTGACTTAGGAAAGGCTATAGCTCAAACAGAAGTTCAAGCGCCACTTAATGCAGCAATGGTTACGAGTAAGCCTTTTAAGAATCAAAAAGGAGAATTAGTAAAAACTTTTAAAGTAATTGATACAAAAGAGTCGGAAATACTAACGTATACTGTTAACCTAAAAGATTTTCAGGATAATGAAAAAACAATGTTATTCAATGGAGCTGTGCATTCGATAGAACAAAGCCCGGTTTCGTTTTCAAAACTTATTGATTATTCAAATCAAACTGGTCAGCCTGTAACTCTATCATCTAATATTGACTTAAACAATAGCTTTGTTATTGGCAATTTAGATACAATGAATTATAGGATTATACTCAATTCATATTTCGGAAATCCTGCAAAAAGGAAAATATACACTCAGGCTGAAAACTGGTTAGAATTAAGTGCAGAATTTAAAAATAATAAGGATTGGTTGAAGAATGCGCAATGAAAACTCCGCACAACAAAAGGTTTGGCAACATGGTGGCAGGACGTTGGAACTTCGGCTGTGTGCTACTATCAGCAGTAGTTCCAGCCGAAGAATATCTATGAGCTTTTATTTGTTATCTTCATCTTTTATTTTTTTAATCGGCTGCGGTTGTGGGCTGACAGTTATAAAATGCCACCACATCGCCAAGCCTCAATCGTTGGCTGCAACCCTGACAAAAAGACCGATTTCTACTGAAACCAATTAAACAAGTAATTGCAGAAGTTACTAACATGACTTAAAAGAATGAAACCAAAGATGATTATAGGATTTATAATATTAGGGGTATTGTCACTAATTATAGGAGTGTGTATGTATTTTGACATTCTGAATACCAAGCCCCTGTTCGTAAAATGGTATGCAGGTGTTATTATAGCCAGTGGGACAATATTATTAGGATATATTACTCTTTCATATGACAAGAATTCTTCGAAAAAAACAGACGACATTTTAGAAAATACTAAAAGTACAGGAAGTAACATTATAGATTTAAACAAAAAAGCAGATACGTCGAATACTAAAATTGACATTTTAAGGGAAGAAAATGAAAGATTCAAGTTGCAAATTACAGAACTTGACAATAAACTTTCAGAAAAGAATAAGACTATTCTTGACCTAACCCAACAAACTGCCGATTTATCAATACGATTATCAGAAAAAGCAAAAAGCATCTATGACATAAATAAAGCAATAAAATTTTCAATGCCTAATAGTATTAGTGTAAGCTATAATGTTTTTTTTCAACTTATAGATCAGTACCAAAATAAGGCCGATTCAATTATTAATAAACACTACCAATTCAATAATCCTGGCGCCTTTTCGGGTATAGGATATGAGCTTATTAAAGATGTTTTTGACTGGAATGACTATTTTTCAGATTGGATAACCGTTACTTTTTCTAAAGATTATAAAATATCAAAAAATTCAGCATCCTATACCACCCCGTTGTTGTCATTTTCAAATGATGAGTCGATTCTTAAACCAAATAGTAATTTTCAAGGCATTAAAAAAACTTTGTTATACAATCCCACAGAAAGAAAATTTCTTATTCAAATAGAAGCTACTCAACTATTAAAGAAAGTTTTCCCAAATCTTTCATTAAATCCTAATCTTACAAGCACTTCAATCTTCGATTTAGCTAAATCTACAATGATACTTAATCAGGCTTTTCCAGATAGGTTCAAATCAATAGAAATTACTCATTTCAAAATTTCCTCTCAGGAATTAAACCTTTATTTTTGGACATTAAATAAATCCGAAAGCGACAGAGACTTTATAGGAGATGTGAAGTTTTATGAAGCCGAAAAATAAAGAACTACACACAACATTAAGAACAATAGCCGAAAGTCCCCAGCAAAAGCCCCCCATTAAAAAGATGTTAATGGGGGGCTTTCGGTTATTGTTTGTTGACCGGCGCCTTGCAGGGTGCCACTGCTCCTTTACTGTAGGCAATTAGTAGCCAGGAGCGCCTCTCTAACTTGCTTGGAAAGAGTACAATTATAAAAACCGGCCACTACCTTATAGCTTTGTTTGGG
>JANOTW010000585.1:0-1772 GCA_031416575.1 Ferruginibacter sp. | reverse complement strand
ACGCAAATCATATTTGCACACAGGGCAGGCGCATTATGATTTTAAAGCCGGAAAGGGTCTCTTGATTATAGAAACAGAACAATACCGCACAAGGGAAAAAACGTGCGGAAAAATTTTTGTCCGGGCTGTGAAGCAGTGGGGAGCATCGTTGCATTGATAATCCCGATAGCGAATGCGTATCGGAACAGTCTATCCCGATAAAGATGCGTATCGGGACCCTTTTATACAATCATTCATTTTTTTGTCCGGGCTGAAGTATTTCATGGCAACATCCTTGCATCGCCCTCTTGTACTGCATACCATTGGGGAACTTTAATTGCGTTTTGTTATAGCATATCATCAGACAATAATTGCTTAAATGCCGTTAACTTTATTTTGAACACCGCAACTTTCCGTAGCATAACTATCCCCGAAAAAAGTAAGCTGGTAGAGGAACTCCCCTTTAGGGGACGGGGGTACCAGCAGGGTCTTTAAACCCAGTCTCCTTCATCTTACTTCTCCTATACAACCAAAAAATTTCCCATTGAAAATCAATGACTTAAATTTTTTAAGTTGTTATAAGCGAAAAATCGGCCCGCGGCTTATTTGAATACTTGTACTGAATACCATTGGGGAACTTTAATTGCGTTATGCTGGGCGGTTCATTAGGCGCAGTTTATGAACTGGCAGAAGGCCTACACTTTAGCAACATACCGACCTGTGCCGATCTTTCGGCATTTTTCGTGAAAGCCTGTCCCGGTTCATCGCATTGGCGTCAAGTTAATTCTTTGAAGATATGTGCCAAAGGCCTATCCAGCCTGTATTTCATGCTCCATAGGAGCAACCGCTTTGTAGCATTAATTATCATTCGGTAATTCTGCTCCTTAGGAGCAGCCATAAAAATTTAAAAGCATTCCAAGGGGCGTACCTACGGCACGCAAGTGCCGTAGGTGTTATATTTCTACAAAGAGGTAGCTCCTACGGAGCTAAACCTATTGCAGTTTTCATGTCGTGTGATTACCTTAAAAGAATATTTTAACTTGACGCCAATGCGGTTCATCGAGAGAGCCGGGGGTAAAACAGCGCCTTCAAATTATTCCTCCCTTTAAAAAACAGTTCGCACTTTGAAAATAAATGACCTGTAAATTATACTCATGTTGGTATTAGCGATTTACCGAACTTGAATCAATGACATGGCCTTCGGGAATAAGTACATGCCCCTTTGTTCAGAAATTGGTTATTAATGTGCCTGCCCTGCAATAAAGCAGCTTTGCATCCGCAACTTTGCGTAATTTGATAACCAAACAAACTAAACCATTAAAAAATGAAAAAGATATTAATAACCGGAGCGCTTTTATTAGCAATATCAATAAATCAGATAGTTGCACAAGACCTGACAAAAGATAAGATCAGGATTATAGCAATTTTCGCCCACCCGGATGATGCAGACTTCAAAATGGGTGGTACAGCCGCTTTACTTGCACAAATGGGAGCGGCAGTAAAATTTGTATCCTTAACAAATGGTGATGCAGGGCATTATGCAATGGGTGGTGGTGTTTTAGGACAAAGGCGCAGGGCGGAAGCACAGCGGGCCGCAAAAGAATACGGTATTGACGAATACACCGTGTTGAATAACCATGATGGCGAGTTATTACCTGATCTAAATGTAAGGTTACAGGTAATCCGGGAAATCCGCAACTGGAATGCCGATATAGTCCTCGGGCTTCGTCCCAATGATTATCATCCGGATCATAGAAATGCGGGAAAACTTGTGGAAGATGCATCTTATATGG
>JANOTW010000584.1:0-2426 GCA_031416575.1 Ferruginibacter sp. | reverse complement strand
AAGGCGCCAAAGATACCAAAGGATACAACTTGCCTGTTGGAAGCCATATCGTATTGGAAGAAGGAGATAAAGTGAGGGCCGGGCAGGTGTTGGTTAAAATTCCAAGGGTATTAAGTAAACTGAAAGATATCACGGGTGGTTTGCCACGTGTAACGGAATTGTTTGAGGCACGTAACCCTGGTAACCCTGCGGTAGTTTGTGAAATTGATGGTGTGGTGGCTTTTGGTAATATCAAGCGTGGTAACAGGGAGATCATTGTAGAAGCAAAAGATGGGGTAGTTAGAAAGTACCTGGTTCCATTAACCCGCCAGATACTGGTGCAGGATGGTGACTTTGTAAAAGCAGGCGCCGCATTAAGTGACGGACAAACTGCGCCGGCGGATATCCTCTCAATTAAAGGACCGTTTGCAGTACAGGAGTATGTGGTAAATGAGATACAGGAAGTATATCGTTTGCAGGGTGTGCGTATTAACGATAAACACGTAGAAGTAATTGTTCGCCAGATGATGCGCAAGGTAACCATCGAAGATGCGGGTGATACTATATTCCTGGAAGGGGATACGGAAGATAAATTAGACTTTAATACGGAGAACGATAACATCTTTGATAAAAAAGTAGTTACCAATTCAGGTGAAAGTTCAAAATTGAAATCCGGTCAGATCATTACGCTTCGTGAAGTGAGGGAAGAGAATTCGATCTTACGGAGAGCGGATAAAAAATTAGTAGAATTCCGTGATGCTTCGCCTGCAACTTCTTCACCGTTATTACTCGGTATTACCAAGGCTTCATTGGGTACACAAAGCTGGATATCAGCAGCGTCGTTCCAGGAAACTACCAAGGTATTGAGCAGCGCCGCAATCAATGGCAAGCTTGATCTGATGCTGGGATTGAAAGAGAACGTGATCACCGGCCATCCTATACCAGCAGGTACAGGTTTACGGGAGTTTGAAAACATGATAGTGGGTAGTAAGGAAGAATACGAATTGCTGATGACTACTAAAGAGGCGATGAGTTTTGATGAGGAAGAATAATTACACGAATTTTTATTGCACGAATTACACGAATTAAAATACAGGGAGTAAGATGAAAGTCTTGCTCCTTTTTTGTTAGGCAGGTCAGCATACAGTCTAACGTCTCGACTGCCAGTATGCTGATGGGTATAATTTTTTTTGTCCGGGCTAAGAAGCAATGTGGAACATCGTTGCATCGCCCTCTTGTACTGAATACCATTGGGGATCTTTAATTGCGTTTTAATGAGCGAAATATTAGGTGCGGTTTATTTGGATACTCTTGTACTGACTCAGTGTGGATCTTTGATTGATGGGTTAGTCAGAGAAAGCCACCCTTCGCTTTATCCCATAATAATTTTTTTCCACTGCGAAAAATAATAAATCCCATTTGTGGGCGTTTTCCGAAAATCCCATTGATGTATAGGATAAATCATATATGGTCACATAACTCCCGGAGAACTTTTTTCTTGTCAACTTGTCAAATTAAATATAACTTTAAATGAAATTTTTTATATGGAAATTATGAGTGTAGGAGATTTTAAAGCAAATTTTTCAGAAGCATTAAAGAAGGTGCTGGCAGGTGAGGTAATTGGAATTTCTTATGGTAAAAGCAAGGAAATTGTAGCAAGGCTTGTACCAAAAGAAAATATAAAAAAGCCCGGAAGGAAAATTGGTATCCTGGAAGGTAAGGGAAAAGTAGTTTTTGGTAAGGATTTTAAAATGACGGAAAAAGAATTTTTAGGTATATGACATACTTGCCTGACACCCATTATATGCTTTGGGCTATTGCCGATACAAAAAAACTATCTAAATCAGTTAAAGACATTATTACCAATTCTGAAAACAAGATAATCGTCAGCGCTGTCAGTTTTTGGGAAGTATCCCTCAAATCATCTCTTGGCAAATTAGGGATTACGGGTTTTTCTCCTGAAGATTTTCCGGGTGCTTGTTTACAAGTTGGTTTTGAGATTAAAAGCCTTGCAGCAAAAGATAGTAGCACTTATCATAAATTAACTGCTAATTATCACAAAGATCCATTTGACCGGATGCTGATATGGCAGGCTATAAGTAATAATTATACACTGATTAGCGCAGACGGTAATGTAAAAAAATATACCCCGGTGGGTTTAAAGATAATTTCATGAATTTTATTGTAGAGACGCTAAGCCTTACACCTTTCCTGCATATTTTTTAAGACGAACTATTAAACCTTCGGCAACCCATACCCATTATGATACTCCTTCTTCCAGCGCATTGTGCTGTGCATGTAATTGCTCATACAAAACTTTATAATCCGCTATGTTGCCTGTTGCCTCCATTGTTACTGCAAAGCTATGTTGGATAAGCCTTTCAGCGAACAGCCCTGCATAAAATGAGGATAAGTGGCACTAAAAAAATGATTTTAAAAAACCAAGG
>JANOTW010000583.1:0-4083 GCA_031416575.1 Ferruginibacter sp. | reverse complement strand
CCATCTCGCCAGGTCACCCGTTTTATATATCCTTTCTTCCCGATCATTATTGAATGGGTTGGTAATAAACTTTTCTTCCGTTAATCCGGGTAAGTTCAGATAACCCCGGGCTACCTGTACCCCACCAATACACAACTCTCCTGTAACCCCAATAGGAACAAGTTGCATATCCGTGTTTACAATATGGATTTTTACACTGTTAACCGGCTTTCCAATTGTAACCAGCTTGCTTGTTTTTTCAATTGCAGAAACGGTACACCATACGGTTGCTTCAGTTGGTCCGTATTCATTATAAAGTGATATATTCTTCGTTCGTTTATAATGTTCAGAGACTAATTGCTCTTCCAGCTTTTCGCCAGCCAAAATTACATTTGCTAAAGCTGAGTTTTGTATCAGGCCGTCCTCCAATAAAAACCTGTAATAAGATGGAACGCAAAGGATGGTTTGCGCTTGTTCGAGCAAGCGTTTAACAGAACCGGATTCTTTTATTTCATGGTCTTTGCATAAGATCAATTCGCCCCCGGTTATTAGTGTCCCGAAGATCACGGCTACTGAAGAATCAAAGGCGAAAGAAGGTATTAAGAATACTGAACCCATATTGGCATAATAATCTTTCCGGGATAGCGTAGATGCGGCTAAACTTTTGTGTTCAATCATTACACCCTTTGGATTACCTGTGGAACCTGATGTATAAATTACATAAGCAAGGTGACAGGGCTTAATATTTGCTTGTAAATTACCTGCCGGTTCATTGCTGATAGCCAGCCAATCCGCATCAATTTCTATGAAGGCGATATTTTCCCTAACAGGTAATTTTAACCTGCTTTCCCTGCTGGTCACTACTATTCCGGCTGGCGTATCCTCAAGCATATAACTGATGCGGCTGGCGGGATAATCCGGGTCAACAGGAACATAAGCCCCACCTGCTTTTAAGATACCCAATATGCCTACCAACATCCCGATGCCCCGTTCAATACAGATTGGCACCATCGTATCCTCCTTCACTCCCCTGCTTCGTAAATAATGAGCGAACTGATTGGAACGTTCATTCAATTCCTTATACGTCAATTCCCCCTTTTCAAATACCAGCGCAATATTGTTAGGTTTTGCTGCGGCCTGCTCCTCAAACAAATCAACAATCGTTTTATCAGTTGAAAAGCCTGCAATGGCATTATTGAATTCAAAAAGTAACTGGTGTTGCTCTGCCTGGGACAGCATCGGTAACCGGCCAATGCTTTGGTCCGGGGCTTTTACCACTGAATTCAGCAACTCATTAAAATGAGCCATCATCCTTTTAATGGTTTGCCCGTTATACAGGCCGGTGCAATATTCCACTGATAAATGGAGCCCTGGTACAGTTTCCTCAATGATAAAAGTTAATTCAAAAATAGAGGTAGTATGAGCTGATGATCCTGCAATATCACGGGATAACCGCACATCGCCCAAACACAGCTCCGGGATATCCGGTGTGTTTTGCAGTACCAACATTACCTGGAACAAGGGGCTTCTGCCCATGTCCCTTTCCTTTACTACCACTTCCACCACTTTTTCGAAAGGCACTTCCTGGCGGTCATAAGCCTCCAGTGTAGTAGTTCTTACCTGTTGCAACAATTCCTTAAACGAAGCTTTACCATTCAGCTCACTACGCAACGCAAGCGTATTTACAAAAAAGCCTGTCAGCCCTTCCAGTTCCTGCTGCTGGCGGCCTGCTGCCGGAGTGCCTACACAAATATCCTGCTGACCGCTGTAGCGATAGAGTAATACTTTAAGTGCTGCCAGTAATGTCATGAATAATGTGGCGCCCTGCTGCCTGCTCAATGACTGCAACTGATCCGACAATTCTTTTTCTAATTTAATCCCGGTAATTGCACCATTGGCGCTTTGAACCAACGGCCTTGGATAATCGGTGGGAAGTTGTAATGCAGTGGCCCCTTCCAGCTTATCCTTCCAGTAGCCAAGCTTTTTATCCCATGCTTCTCCCTGTAAATATTTACACTGCCATATTGCATAATCAGCATATTGGATAGGTAGGGATGCTAATGCGGCTGCACGTTTTTCAAGGCATGCATTATATAATTCCACCATTTCCTTTACAATAATGGAAGTGGACCATCCATCAGAAGCGATATGATGAAGCGTGACCACCAATACATGATCATCGGCTTCCAAACTAATCAGCGCTGCCCGCAGCATATAATCTTTTGAAAGATTGAAGGGAACCTCAATCAATTGCTTTATGCAGCGTTGTAGCCCTTCAATATCTTCTTTGTATATTGAACCATTGATGACAGATAACTGCCATCCATCCTTTTCTTGAATGATTTGATAACCCTGGCCTTCCTCTTCACAAATAACCGTGCGGAGGATTTCGTGCCGGTTGATTATTTGCTGCAATGCATTAGATAATGCTTCTTTATCAAGTTTGCCATTTAGCCGAAATACAGCAGGCAAATGATATTGCAGGCTGCCGCCGCCCAACTGGTCGATAAACCATAAACGTTTCTGGCCAAAGGATAATGGAATATGTTCAGGCCTTGGCTGCGGTTCTATGGGAGGTAGTAACAAAACCCCGCTTTGGTCCTCAAGATATATAGCCAGCGTTGCGATAGTGGAATGGCTGAATAAACTTTTTATCGTCATCTCCACTTCCAGTTCTTTACGGATAGCTGATATTAGCCGCATCGCCAGTAGGGAGTGCCCTCCAAGCTCAAAAAAATTATCCCGGATACCTACCCGCTCTATTTGAAACAGTTGTTGCCAGATCTCCGCAAGCTTTGCCTCAAGTGGATTACGGGGAGCAGCATAGGCATTGCTTACCATGTAGCTTAAGTCCAGATTATCCAGCGCCTTCCTGTCTATCTTACCATTGATCGTTAATGGCAGGGTTTCAATTTCCACCCATTGCAATGGTACCATGTATTCGGGCAGCCTGTTTTCCAGGAAGGATAGTATTGCAGCCTTATCAAAAATATTAACGGGTACCACATAAGCCACCAAACGCTTACTGCCATCCTTATTCGCTTTTGCCAATACCACCGCTTGCCTTACCAGGGCGCTTTCCTGCAGCACGCTCTCTATCTCGCCCAGCTCAATGCGATAACCTCTTATTTTTACCTGCTCATCTGTACGGCCCAGGTATTCTATATTTCCATCCGGTAACCATTTGGCCAGGTCACCTGTCTTGTACATTCTTGCTCCGCCCTGTTTACTGAACGGGTGCTTTACAAATTTATTTGCAGTAAGGACGGGCTGGTTTAAATAGCCCCTTGCAAGGCCGGCACCCGCAATACATAATTCCCCGGTAACACCTACCGGGGATAACTCATTGCTATCACTCAAAATATAAAATTCAACATTGTCGATCGGTTTGCCGATAGGGATATTGTTGGTATTATTTTCATTGGCGCCCAATGTATCAAAACTATACACACTACAGCCTACCGTGGCTTCTGTTGGCCCATATTCATTTACGATGCGAACATTCAACCCTTCCTCAATGAAAGAATTAAAATGGCTGTGCAATAATGCCTCTCCCCCAATTACCAGTTTATTCGTTAGTTGCCGGCCGTTTGCTGTTTTCATCTTTGGCTGTAGCAACTCAAGGTGAGCGGGCGTAATCTTTATAAAATCATAGGGTGCATATTTTTGCAGGTTGTTATCGTCAAACACATCTACCGAACTCTTTGAGCTTATAACCACCGCTTTGCCCGCCAATAATGGCATAAACATTCCTGTTAGTGAGGCATCAAAAGTATAGGACAGGTGAATAAAACTACCGGAGTTTCCCGCCTCATCACTTAAATAATTCGTTTTATTATTTGTCAGATAACCCAACAGGTTTGTATGTTCTATCATTACCCCCTTTGGCTTGCCCGTAGAACCGGATGTATAGATAACATATGCCAAATGATGCGGCTGGATATTGATTGATAAATTGCAGGATGGCTGAAGATTGATCATCGGCTGGTCCCCATCCATTGTAATTATTAAAGATGCCGTCCCTTTGGCTAAGGCTGAAGCATTTTTATTATTACTTAATATTATTGATGAGCGGGTATCCTCCAGCAGGTAGCGGATCCTTTC
>JANOTW010000582.1:0-2128 GCA_031416575.1 Ferruginibacter sp. | reverse complement strand
TCATTTTTTCTTTTAAGCGAAAAATTTCTGAAAACAAAAACACTTAATAGTAAAAATAAGAAAAGCCCTGCGATGAGGGCATTTTTAATAATTGATTGTTGTTTTAGTCGTTCATCTTTTAGTTTGTTTTCATTGTCAAGCAGGTTGAGTTGAGACTGATTTTTTTCTCGTAAAAGTGCCTGCTCTTTTAAATCCTGCTCCCGCAGAAGAATTTGCTGGTCTTTGACTTCGTTGTCCTTATCCAGTAACGCAAGCTGGGCATCTTTTTGTTGCTGAAGCAGCGATTCTCTAATCAATAACTGTTGCTTTAACTGGTTATCTTTTTGCAGCAACTGAATCAGGCTGGTCTTTTTTTGTTCCTCAGATTCATTTTTCAAACTATTGAGTTTAAAATAGAATTGCCTGTTAATAAGTGAATCCTTAAGTCTTGTATATTGCTTCAAGTAGGCAAATGCGATATCAGGTTTATTCATTTTGTCATAAATATCAGATAATAATTTATAATTGTCAATCATCAACACCCGAGTTCCCATTTGTTTCAAATAGCTTTGTGCTTCTGTGGCGTATAGAAGAGCTTGCACATATTTTTTTTCTCCCAGCGATGCATTTCCGAGAATATTTAATGCATTCACAATAGGATTTGTGATCCTGTTTATAGTTTTTAGATTTTGATAATAGGGAAGAATCAATGATTGTGCATTTGAATATTCTTTCATGTCCAGGTATAGATAACCCAAGCTGGTCTTTCCAAAATTATTTGAGTTGTTATCTGAATTCTGAAAACCTTTCAAGTAATACAATGCGGAATCATAGTTGCCAAGGAGCCGGTACGTATCACCAATTTCAGACAGCCAGGGTGCTCTTGCTACAGAATCAACACCACCAGGATAGTATTGGCGGCCACGATGCATAACTGCCAATGCTCCTTCATAATCCCCCGCTATTTTATAGAGTCTCGACATCCAGAAAAAGGTTTGTCCGGCCGAGTTTCTCCTTGCACTGCCTGCAGGTTTGTCATTGAAATAATCTTCAATCAGTTTAATGCTGTTCTTAAAATTCATAATTCCATTTTCAAAATCACTGGTTGCTTCATAAACCTTGCTCATCTCATTAAGAGCCATCAATTCCAGTTCAATACTCTCATCTTCGTGATAAGACTCTTTGGATTTTATATATGCCTGTAAGGCGTTTTTATAATCGTATTTTAAAAAATAGGTATGACCTAACGACTGGTACATTGCCGCCAGAGGATAATTCAAAAATCCAGGCCGGTTTATGGTTCTGACCATATTGTAATATCGAATGGCCAATTCAATTTTGTCTTTTGCAAGGGGGTTGTTTTCTTGTGTATAAATTACAGCTAAATCCTGGTTCAGACTTGCTAGCAATGCTTCTGTGCCTTTACAGCCTGCACAGTTTATCCAGTATAAAGGCTTAACATCTCCAAATTCATTGCCAGTTAATTTTTCAATATGCTGAATTGCTTTCAGCGTGTTTGCTTTAAATTTTTCCCTGGATCCCCACCATTTTTCGAACCAAGCAAGATGATAGTAAATAATGCCGGATAAATAATCGTCTTTCAATTCATCAGCAAGTTTTAATGCTTCTTCTGCTCTTTGATACTTTTGTATATATGCTGGCTCTTTGTCATTATTATTTCTGTCCTTATCAATTTTTACTAAAGGACGATCAGCGAGATCCGCTTTTGAATAGGCAATGCCTTTTTTGTAGTTTATTTTTTTTGCCTCCTCATATGCTTTGTCCTTATACATGCATGCAGTATCAAAATGCTTGTCATTGTCATCCCATATCCAGAAATAACATTCGGCAAGAAGGTTATAGCAATCAACAAGTTTTTTCCCTTTAGCTGTTTTAAGCTCTTTTTTTGTGCTGTCCACTTTTATCCATGCCATCTCGTCGTTGGTCTGTGAATTTATTAAAACGGAGATAATTAAACACAGGCCAGATAATAAAAAATATTTTCTCATAACAAAACCCTCATGCCGGTTTAAGGTTTTTTAAAATTCAATCTCAGAAGTTACGAAAAGAACGGCAATCGGATAATCTAAAATAATGTGGTAGTTAACTTAATTATAATAAGAATGGGTGGAGACTGTTATTATTTGGG